>NZ_LIRG01000659.1 GCF_001419695.1 Streptomyces prasinopilosus | reverse complement strand
AGGAAGGCCCCGCCGCCGTTCTCGTAGGCAACGGCGGCGGGGCCTTCCTCCTGCCGTACCTCGTCGCGCTGCTGACCGCCGGCATCCCGTTGCTCGTCCTCGAGTACTCGATCGGCCACAAGTACCGGAAGTCGCCCCCGGCGGCCTTCCGCAAGCTGTCCGGACCCGCGGAGGCGATCGGCTGGTGGCAGGTCGCGATCTGCTTCGTGGTCGCCGCCTACTACGCCGTCATCATCGCCTGGGCGGTGCGCTACGTCGGCTACTCCTTCGGCGAGCAGTGGGGCGGGGACGCCAACGCCTTCTTCTTCGGCGACTTCCTCCAGGCCGCCGAGACGCCCGGCGTCATGTCCTCCTACGTCGACGGTGTCCTCTGGCCGCTCATCGCGGTCTGGGTGGTCGTCCTCGTCATCCTGGCGCTCGGCATCCGCAACGGGATCGAGAAGGCCAACAAGTTCTTCATCCCGCTGCTGGTGCTCTTCTTCGGCGTCCTGGTCGTCCGCGCGCTCACGCTCGACGGCGCCGCCGAGGGACTGGACGGCCTGTTCCGGCCGGACTGGTCGGCGCTCGGCGACGGCAGCGTGTGGGTCGCCGCGTACGGCCAGATCTTCTTCTCGCTGTCCATCGGCTTCGGCATCATGATCACGTACGCCTCGTACCTGAAGAAGCGCTCGGACGTCACCGGCACCGCGATGGTCGCCGGTTTCGCCAACAGCGCCTTCGAGATCCTCGCGGGCATCGGCGTGTTCGCCACCCTCGGTTTCATGGCCGCGGCCCAGGGCGTCGGGGTGAACGAGGTCGCGAGTTCCGGCATCGGCCTGGCGTTCGTGGCGTTCCCGACGGTCATCTCCCAGATGCCGATGGGCGCGCTGTTCGGCGTGCTGTTCTTCACCTCGCTGGTGCTCGCCGGCCTCACCTCGCTGATCAGCATCGTGCAGGTCGTCATCGCCGCCGTGCAGGACCGCACCGGCATGCGCCGGGTCCCGGCGGTCCTGGGCGTCGGCGGGGCCATCGCCCTGGTGTCGGTCCTCGTCTTCCCGACCGACAGCGGCATCTACCTGCTGGACGCGGCGGACCACTTCATCAACCAGTACGGCATCGTGCTCGCCGCGCTGGCCTCGCTCGTCCTCGTGGGCTGGCTGCTGCGCCGGCTGCCCGCCTTCCAGGAGCACGCCAACGCCATCTCCACGATGCGGGTCGGCCGCTGGTGGCTGGTCTGCCTGGGCATCGTCACCCCGCTGGTGCTCGGCTGGATGATGGTCGACAGCCTGCGTGCGGAGTTCGCCGAGAACTACGAGGGCTACTCGACGGAGTTCCTGCTCTGGGCGGGCTGGGGCGTCGCGGCGGGGGCACTGCTCGTCGGCGTGGTCCTCAGTCTGGTGCCCTGGCGCTCCGCCGACTCCGGGCTCACCGCGGAGGCGAGTGCGGAGACCGGCGCGAAGGCGGGCCCGGGCTCCGCCACGGAGGCCGGCACGACGACCGGTACGCAGGCGGGCACGGGCTCCGGCTCTGCCGCACCCGAAGAGGGGAAGAACTGATGTCGACGAGTGCGGTCATCATGCTGATCGTGGCCATCGTGATCGTCTGGGGCGGTCTGCTGGGCGCCGTCGTCCACCTGCGCCGCCACCCCGAGCGTCCCGAGGACGACGCGGCCCCGGCGGAGCCGGCGGCCTGAGCGGTCCGGGCGCACGCGTACGGCCCCGCTCCGCGAGGAGCGGGGCCGTACGCGTACAGGGCCGTCCGGCGGGGCGGAGCCGGACGATCCGAACGGCGCCGGTTCAGCCGCCGGAGGTGTCGAGTTCGGCGTCCGCGCCGACGTCCGCGCAGGCGTAGGGGTCCTTCAGCCAGCCGTCCGGCAGCGCCACCCGGTTGTTGCCGGACGTCCGGCCGCGGGGGCCGTCGGCGCCGGTGGGCCAGGGCTGGTCCAGGTCCAGTTCGTCCAGCCCGGCCCGCAGCGCCTCGAGGGACGAGGTGACCGCGAGCCGCCTGCGCATCTCGGAACCGACCGCGAAGCCCTTCAGGTACCAGGCGACGTGCTTGCGGAAGTCGATCACCCCGCGGGCCTCGTCGCCGATCCACTCGCCGAGCAGGCCGGCGTGCCGGACCATGACGTCGGCGACCTCGCGCAGCGTGGGCCGGCGGAAGTCGTCCCGGCCCTCGAAGGAGGCGACCAGGTCGGCGAACAGCCACGGCCGGCCCAGGCAGCCGCGCCCGACCACGACCCCGTCGCAGCCGGTCTCGCGCACCATCCGCAGCGCGTCGTCGGCGGACCAGATGTCGCCGTTGCCGAGCACGGGGATCTCCGGCACGTGCTCCTTGAGCCGGGCGATGGCGTCCCAGTCGGCGGTGCCGCCGTAGTGCTGGGCGGTGGTGCGGCCGTGCAGGGCGACGGCGCTCACGCCCTCCTCCACGGCGATGCGGCCGGCGTCCAGGTAGGTCAGGTGGTCGTCGTCGATGCCCTTGCGCATCTTGATCGTGACCGGCAGGTCCCCGGCGCCGGCGACCGCCTCGCGCAGGATGGAGCGCAGCAGGTTCCGCTTGTAGGGCAGGGCCGAGCCGCCGCCCTTGCGGGTCACCTTCGGCACCGGGCAGCCGAAGTTGAGGTCGATGTGGTCGGCGAGGTCCTCCTCGACGATCATGCGGACGGCCTTGCCGACGGTCACCGGGTCGACGCCGTACAGCTGGATCGAGCGCGGTGTCTCGCTCGCGTCGAAGGTGATCAGCTGCATGGTCTTCTCGTTGCGTTCGACCAGCGCCCGGGTGGTGATCATCTCGCTGACGAACAGCCCCTTGCCGCCGCTGAACTCTCGGCACAGGGTGCGGAAGGGCGCGTTGGTGATCCCGGCCATGGGGGCCAGCACGACCGGCGGCGAGACCGGGTACGGGCCGATCGTCAGGGGCGGCGCGGCCGCGGCCGGTGCGGGGTCCGGAGCCGTGGCCGGGTTCGGGGCGGAGGGGGACGTGGACATTCCCCCATTGTCCCGCATGCCGGGGGCCCGCCCGTCTGCCGAGGGCACGCCCGCCCGGCCGGGGGCGCACCTCCCTACCCTCAAGGGTGTACCACTCATTAGTTAGCCACACTACGTAACCGCGCGTACGATGGCACCCATGTCCGAGCTCAGCCCGCGCCGGCGTCTCCTCGTACTCGCGATCTGCTGCATGAGCCTGCTCCTCGTGAGCCTGGACAACACGGTCCTGAACGTCGCCCTGCCGTCGCTCCAGCGGGACCTGCACGCGAGCACCTCCGGCCTGCAGTGGACCATCGACGCGTACACCCTCGTCCTGGCGTCGCTGCTGATGCTCGCCGGCTCCACGGCCGACCGGATCGGCCGCAGACGCGTCTTCACGGCGGGCCTGGTCGTCTTCACCCTCGGCTCGCTGCTGTGCTCGCTCGCGCCGGACCTGGAGACGCTGGTCGCCTTCCGGATGGTGCAGGCGGTAGGCGGTTCGATGCTCAACCCGGTCGCCATGTCGATCATCACCAACACCTTCACCGACCCGCGCGAACGCGCCCGCGCGATCGGCGCGTGGGGTGCGGTCGTCGGCCTGTCGATGGCGGCGGGCCCCCTGGTCGGGGGCCTGCTGGTGGACTCCGTCGGCTGGCGCTCCATCTTCTGGATCAACCTGCCGGTGGGCCTCGCCGCCCTCGTCCTGACCCTGCGCTTCGTCCCGGAGTCCCGGGCGCCGAAGGCCCGCCGCGCCGACCCGGTGGGCCAGCTGCTGGTCATCGCCCTGTTCGGCTCACTGACGTACGCGATCATCGAGGCGCCGCACGCGCCGCTCTCCACCACGGCCCCCTTCGGCGCCCTCGCCCTCGGCTCCCTGCTCGCCCTGCTCCGCTACGAGTCCCGGCGCCGTGAACCCCTCATCGACCTGCGCTTCTTCCGCTCGGCGCCGTTCAGCGGAGCCACCGTGATCGCGGTGAGCGCGTTCGCCTCGCTCGGCGGGTTCCTGTTCCTGTCGACGCTCTACCTGCAGAACGTGCGGGGCCTGGGCGCCCTGGAGGCCGGGCTGTGGATGCTCCCCATGGCCCTGCCGACGTTCCTGTGCGCCCCGCTCTCCGGCCGGCTGGTCGGCAGCCGGGGGCCCCGGCTGCCGCTGCTGGTCGCGGGCGGCGCGATGACGGCGGCCGGTCTCCTGTTCGCCCTCTTCGAGGCCGAGACGTCCGACGCCGCGCTGGTCGCCGGGTACGTCCTGTTCGGTGTCGGCTTCGGCTTCGTCAACGCCCCCATCACCAACACCGCCGTCTCCGGCATGCCCCGCGCCCAGGCCGGGGTGGCCTCGGCGGTGGCCTCCACCAGCCGGCAGCTGGGCCAGGCGCTCGGCGTCGCGGTGATCGGCGCGGTGCTGGCGGCCGGGGTGGGGTCCTCGTCGTACGCGGAGAGCTTCGCGGCGGCCTCGCGGCCCGGCTGGTGGATCATCACCGCGTGCGGGCTCGCCGTGCTGGTGGTGGGTGCGGCGACCTCGGGCCGCTGGGCCCGCGCGACCGCGCGGCGGACGGCCGAGCGGCTGGAGTCGGCGGAGATCCGCGAGGCGGCCGGAGCGGACGCCTGAGCCCGCGGCCCCCGGGCGCACGCGCTCCCCGGCGGGCCGGGTCTCCACCGAATCCCCCCTGCGAAGCGGCCCCGGCGGCGCCGTTCTTGCCGCAGACTCCTTGTCGTCCCCGGTGCTCACCCCCGATCGGGGGCACCGGATACGGCGACGACGACCACGGACACCGGAGGCCTGATGCCCCAGATCGACACGAGCGAGGTCAGCCGCTGGGACCAGCACGGGCGGCGCCACGTGGTACGGGTCCGGCGCGCCGGGGTGCAGCGCACGATCAGCTGCGGGACCTGCGACTGGCGCCTGCGCGTCCGGTTCCTGCCCTGGCTGAAGGCGCAGGAGCACCTGGTGGAGGCCCACCAGGCGACGGTGGACCCCGCCGGGAGATGAGTCCGCCCCGGGCGGCGCGGGAAGCGCCGTCCGGGGCGGGATCCGACGGAGTCGGCGGTGGTGCGGCGTCAGCAGCCGACCAGGCGGCTCGCCAGGTAGCCCTCGATCTGGTCGAGGGAGACGCGCTCCTGCTTCATGGTGTCGCGCTCGCGCACGGTCACCGCGTTGTCCTCGAGCGTGTCGAAGTCGACCGTGACGCAGAACGGCGTGCCGATCTCGTCCTGGCGGCGGTAGCGGCGGCCGATGGCGCCGGCGTCGTCGAACTCGATGTTCCAGTTCTGCCGCAGCGCCTGGGCCAGGCCCTTGGCCTTCGGCGACAGCTCCTGGTTGCGGGAGAGCGGGAGCACCGCGACCTTCACCGGGGCCAGGCGCGGGTCGAGGCGCAGCACCGTGCGCTTCTCCAGCTTGCCCTTGGCGTTGGGCGCCTCGTCCTCGACGTAGGCGTCGATCAGGAAGGCGAGCATCGCCCGGCCGAGACCGGCCGCCGGCTCGATGACGTACGGCGTCCAGCGCTCGCCGGCCTCCTGGTCGAAGTAGGAGAGGTCCTGGCCGGAGGCCTTGGAGTGGGCGCCGAGGTCGTAGTCGGTGCGGTTGGCGACGCCCTCGAGCTCGCCCCACTCACTGCCGCCGAACTGGAAGCGGTACTCGATGTCGGCGGTGCGCTTGGAGTAGTGGGAGAGCTTCTCCTTCGGGTGCTCGTACCACCGCATGTTCTCCTCGCGCATGCCGAGGCCGGTGTACCAGTTCCAGCGCTGCTCCATCCAGTACTCCTGCCACTGCTCGTCCTCGCCCGGCTTGACGAAGAACTCCATCTCCATCTGCTCGAACTCGCGGGTGCGGAAGATGAAGTTGCCGGGCGTGATCTCGTTGCGGAAGGACTTGCCGATCTGGGCGATGCCGAACGGCGGCTTGCGGCGCGAGGTGGTCTGCACCTGGGCGAAGTTGGTGAAGATGCCCTGGGCGGTCTCGGGGCGCAGGTAGGCGACGGAGCCGGAGTCCTGCGTCGGGCCGAGGTGGGTGGAGAGCAGGCCCGAGAACTGCTTGGGCTCGGTGAACTGGCCCTTGTTGCCGCAGTTGGGGCAGTTGATGTCGGCCAGGCCGTTCTCCGGGGCGCGGCCCTTCTTCTCCTCGTACGCCTCTTCCAGGTGGTCCGCGCGGAACCGCTTGTGGCAGGCGGTGCATTCGGTGAGCGGGTCCGAGAAGGTCGCGACGTGACCGGAGGCGACCCACACCTCGGGGGCCAGGATCACCGACGAGTCGATACCCACGACGTCCTCACGCGACGTCACCATGTAGCGCCACCACTGGCGCTTGAGGTTCTCCTTGAGCTCGACACCCAACGGCCCGTAGTCCCAGGCGGCACGCTGGCCGCCGTAGATCTCACTGCAGGGGAATACGAAGCCTCGGCGCTTGCTCAGGCTGACGATGGTGTCGATCTTGTCGGCGGCCACGGTGCTCTCTTCATTACGACGACGGGCGACGAAGCGAGATTGCTTCCAGCGAAGCCCTCAGGCTACCGGCGGGCCCTGCTCCCCGACCAATTCGGGGCCCACGTCAGCGCTCCGGGGCTCCCCGGCGCGGCCCCCGCCCACCTTGTTGACAACGGTTTCCATATTAGTTGAAAATGGGAGTCATGAACGTACGACGACGCCTCATACCCACGAGCGCGGTGACCGCGGTC
>NZ_LIRG01000658.1 GCF_001419695.1 Streptomyces prasinopilosus | reverse complement strand
GCGGGTGACGAAGTCGTCCTCGCTGTACAGCCGGATGCAGATGCCGTCCGACGTACGCCCGCAGCGGCCCTTGCGCTGGTTGGCGCTGGCCTGCGACACCGGCTCGATCGGCAGCCGCTGCACCTTGGTCCGGTGGCTGTAGCGGGAGATCCGCGCGAACCCGGGGTCGATGACGTACTTGATGCCCGGCACCGTCAGCGACGTCTCCGCGACGTTGGTCGCCAGAACGATCCTGCGGGAGGCCGTCGGCTGGAAGGTGCGGTTCACCGACCAGGTGAGCCCGGAGTCGACCTTCGTGAAGCTGATGACCGACGGCATCCTGCTCGCCGAGATCCAGACGGACCGCGAGCTGCGCGCCTACGACACGATCATCATCGACGAGGCCCACGAGCGGTCGCTGAACATCGACTTCCTGCTGGGCTACCTCGCCCAGCTCCTGCCCGGGCGCCCCGACCTGAAGGTCGTCATCACCTCGGCGACCATCGACCCGGAGCGGTTCTCCCGGCACTTCGGCGACGCGCCGATCATCGAGGTCAGCGGCCGCACCTACCCCGTCGAGGTGCGCTACCGGCCGCTGCTCGAGGAGGACTCCGAGGACTCCGACCGTGATCAGATCACCGCGATCACGGAGGCGGTCGACGAACTGATGGCCGAGGGGCCCGGTGACATCCTGGTCTTCCTGTCGGGGGAGCGGGAGATCCGGGACACGGCGGACGCGCTCACGAAGAAGGCGAACTCCCGCGCCGGGGGCGCCGACTGGCACCGCACCGAGGTGCTGCCGCTCTACGCGCGGCTCTCGCACGCCGAGCAGCACCGCGTCTTCCAGCAGCACAGCGGCCGCAGGATCGTTCTGGCGACCAACGTCGCGGAGACGTCGCTGACGGTGCCGGGCATCAAGTACGTCATCGACCCCGGGTTCGCGCGGATCTCCCGCTACAGCCACCGGACCAAGGTGCAGCGGCTGCCGATCGAGCCGGTGTCGCAGGCCAGCGCCAACCAGCGCAAGGGCCGCTGCGGGCGTACGTCGGACGGCATCTGCATCCGGCTGTACAGCGAGGACGACTTCGTCACCCGCCCGGAGTTCACGGACGCGGAGATCCTCCGCACCAACCTGGCGTCGGTCATCCTGCAGATGACGGCGGCGGGCCTCGGCGAGATCGAGAAGTTCCCCTTCATCGACCCGCCGGACCACCGGAACATCCGCGACGGCGTACAGCTGCTCCAGGAGCTGGGCGCGCTGGACCCGGCGCAGAAGGACCCCCGCAAGCGGCTGACGGAGACCGGGCGCAAGCTGGCCCAGCTGCCGGTCGACCCGCGGCTGGCGCGCATGGTGCTGGAGGCGGACCGCAACGGCTGCGTCCGCGAGGTCATGGTGATCGCGGCGGCGCTGTCCATCCAGGACCCGCGCGAGCGGCCGGCCGACAAGCAGACCCAGGCGGACCAGCAGCACGCCCGGTTCCGGGACGAGACCAGCGACTTCCTCGCCTACCTCAACCTGTGGCGCTACGTGCGCGAGCAGCAGAAGGAACGCGGCTCGTCGTCCTTCCGGCGCATGTGCAAGCAGGAGTACCTGAACTTCCTGCGGATCCGCGAGTGGCAGGACATCTACACGCAGCTGCGCACCGTCGCCAAGCAGATGGGCATCCACCTCAACGAGGAGGACGCCCCCGGCGACCGCGTCCACATCTCCCTCCTCTCCGGCCTGCTCTCCCACATCGGGATGAAGGACGTGAAGGAGTCGAAGGACTCCGGCCAGAGCGGCCGCAAGGACGGCGGGCGCGGTGAGTACGTGGGCGCGCGCAACGCCAAGTTCGCGATCTTCCCCGGTTCGGCGCTGTTCAAGAAGCAGCCGCGGTTCGTGATGTCGGCGGAGCTCGTGGAGACGTCCCGGCTGTGGGCGCGGGTCAACGCGAAGATCGAGCCGGAGTGGGTCGAGCCGCTCGCCGAGCACCTGCTGAAGCGCACGTACAGCGAGCCGCACTGGGAGAAGGACCAGGCCGCGGTGATGGCGTACGAGAAGGTCACGCTGTACGGCGTGCCGATCGTCGCCCAGCGGAAGGTGAACTACGGCCGGATCGACGCCGAGGTCTCCCGCGAGCTGTTCATCCGCAACGCGCTGGTCGAGGGCGACTGGCGCACGCACCACAAGTTCTTCGCGGACAACCGCAGGCTGCTCACCGAGGTCGAGGAGCTGGAGCACCGGGCGCGGCGCCGGAACATCCTGGTCGACGACGAGACCCTGTTCGACTTCTACGACCAGCGGGTGCCCGAACACGTCGTGTCGGGGGCGCACTTCGACTCGTGGTGGAAGCGCAAGCGGCACGAGCAGCCGGACTTCCTCGACTTCGAGCGCGAGATGCTCATCCGCGAGTCGGCCGAGGCCGTCACCAAGGCCGACTATCCGGACTCCTGGCGGCAGGGCGCCCTCACGTTCCGGGTGACGTACCAGTTCGAGCCGGGTGCGGACGCGGACGGGGTGACGGTCCACGTGCCGCTCCAGGTGCTGAACCAGGTCACGGACGAGGGCTTCGACTGGCAGATCCCGGGACTGCGGGAGGAGGTCGTCACGGAGCTGATCCGTTCCCTCCCCAAGCCGATCCGCCGCAACTACGTGCCGGCGCCGAACTACGCGAAGGCGTTCCTGGAGCGGGCGGTGCCCCTCCAGGAGCCGCTGACCGTGACGATGGCCCGCGAGCTGAAGCGGATGGTCGGAGTGCCGTTCGACGCGGACGACTTCGACTGGTCCAGGGTCCCCGACCACTTGAAGGTCACCTTCCGGATCGTCGACGAACGGCGCCGGAAGATCGCCGAGGACAAGGACCTGGAGGCGCTCCGGCTCCGGCTGAAGCCGAAGGCCCGCCAGGCGCTCTCCCAGGCGGCGGCCGCCACGGCCCAGCGCGAGGGCGGCGAGTCGCTGGAGCGGAAGGGACTGACCGACTGGACCGTCGGCACCCTGACCCGCGTCTTCGAGACCCGGCGGGCCGGTCAGCCGGTGAAGGCGTTCCCCGCGCTGGTCGACGACGGCGACACGGTCTCCGTACGCCTCTTCGACACGGAGGCGGAGCAGCAGCCGGCGATGTGGAAGGGCACGCGCCGCCTGATCCTGCGCAACATTCCGGTGAACCCCGCGAAGTTCGCATCCGAGAAGCTGACGAACGCCCAGAAGCTCGCCCTGTCGGCGAATCCGCACGGTTCCGTCCAGGCGCTGTTCGACGACTGCGCGACGGCGGCGGCGGACCGGCTGATCGCGGACTTCGGCGGGCCCGTGTGGGACGAGGAGTCGTACCGCAAGCTGTACGACAAGGTGCGCGCGGAGATCGTCGACACGACCGTCCGCGCGGTGGGCCAGGTGCAGCAGGTGCTGGCCGCCTGGCAGGCGTGCGAACGACGGCTGAAGGCCGTACGCAGCCCCGCGCTGCTGCCCAACCTCCGGGACGTCCGCGAGCAGCTGGACGCCCTGGTGAAGCCGGGGTTCGTGACGGAGGCGGGGCTGCGCCGGCTGCCGGACCTGATGCGGTACCTGGTGGCCGTGGACCGCCGCCTCCAGCAGATGCCGGCGAACGTCCAGCGGGACACGACCCGCATGGAGAAGGTGCACGAGATGCGGGACGAGTACGCCTGGCTGCTGGAACAGCTGCCCCGGGGGCGTCCGGTGCCGCAGCAGGTGCTGGACATCCGCTGGATGATCGAGGAGCTGCGGGTCAGCTACTTCGCCCACGCCCTGGGCACGGCGTACCCGGTCTCGGACAAGCGGATCGTGAAGGCGATCGACGCCGCCGCTCCGTGACACGGACGCCACGCAGGGTGAGTTCGACCAGCGGGCCACGGCTCCTGTACAGTCTCTTTTCGCAGCGCACGACAGCAACCGCGCTACGAAACTCCCCCAGCGCCCCAAGGGACTGGGAGGGGCGCCTGGTCCTGTGGAGCAGTTTGGAGTGCTCGCCACCCTGTCAAGGTGGAGGCCGCGGGTTCAAATCCCGTCAGGACCGCACGATCGAGAAGGGCCCCGCCGTAAGGCGGGGCCCTTCTCG
>NZ_LIRG01000657.1 GCF_001419695.1 Streptomyces prasinopilosus | reverse complement strand
CCGGGGCGCCCCGGTCCTCCGGCGTGCGCTTCGACCGCCCGGCCCAGCCGGTCGCCGACGTGACCGCCGACCCGGCCGTCGGCCCGGTTCCGCGACCGGACG
Organism: Streptomyces prasinopilosus; assembly: GCF_001419695.1. Taxonomy (GTDB): domain Bacteria; phylum Actinomycetota; class Actinomycetes; order Streptomycetales; family Streptomycetaceae; genus Streptomyces; species Streptomyces prasinopilosus. The sequence continues at coordinate 2,764 of NZ_LIRG01000657.1, read as the reverse complement.
TCCCGCAGGTCCCGCAGCCGGGCGCGCGGCCCGTGCCCGGCCCGGCCGCGCAGCCCGAGGAGTACCCGCTGCAGGCCCCGGACCCGCGCGTGGCCGCCGAGCAGGGTGCCGGACAGGCCCCGGCCGCCCCGGCCGGCTCCGTGTGCGTGGCCTGCCGTGCGGGCAGGGTGGACGACGACGGCTACTGCGAGAACTGCGGCCACGCCCAGCCGCGCGAACGGGACCACATGGAACAGGAATGCGGCCCACTGGCCGCGGTCAGCGACCGCGGTCTGCGCCACCACCGCAACGAGGACGCCTTCGGCATCGGCACCACCACGCTGCCCGACGGCTCCCCCGTCTCCGTCGCGATCGTCTGCGACGGCGTCTCCTCCGCGACCCGGCCCGACGAGGCCTCGCTGGCCGCGTCCCGGGCGGCCAGCGCGTCCCTGCTCGCCGCCCTGCCGCGCGGCACGCACCCGCAGCAGGCGATGCACGAGGCGATCGTCGCGGCGTCGGACGCGGTCGACGCGCTGGCCGACGAGCCCGGGACGGAACGGGAGCGCGCCCCGCACCAGAACGCCCCGGCCTGCACCTTCGTCGGCGCCGTGGTGACGGACGGTCTGCTGGTCGTCGGCTGGGTCGGCGACAGCCGCGTGTACTGGGTCCCGGTGGACCGCGCCGCCCCCGCGGCCCGGCTCACCGAGGACGACTCGTGGGCCGCGCAGATGGTCGCCGCGGGCCTGATGGGCGAGGCCGAGGCGTACGCCGACCGGCGGGCCCACGCGATCACCGGCTGGCTCGGCGCCGACGCATACGAACTCGATCCGCACACCGCGTCGTTCAAGCCGGACCGGCCGGGAGTGGTCGTGGTCTGCACGGACGGGCTGTGGAACTACGCGGAGTCGGCCGAGGAGATGGCCCGCGTCGTGCCCGCCGACGCCGCCGTCCGCCCGCTGCACGGTGCGCGGGTCCTGGTCGGGCACGCCCTCGACGGCGGGGGCCACGACAACGTAACAGTGGCGCTCGTCCCGTTCCCGGCCGTGCCGCAGGGGGCAGGATCGGCCTGAGGCCGCGTACGGCAGGCCCTCGACGGGGAAAGTACAGGGAAGCCGCAGGGAACCACAGGGCCCGCGGGAGGACCGCGGGCCGGCACGGCGAACCGGAGGGGACCGGTCCGCCTTCTGTCGTCGCCCCGGTCCTCGGGGTTCTCCAGGGGGAGAGAAGCAGGCATGGCCAATTTCGCCAAGTCGAACGTGCCGCAGTTCTCGGTGGACGTGTACCAGAACGAGTACCTGCCCAGGGGCGGCCGCGAGGTCAACGCCATCGTCACGGTGACCGCGACCGGCGGCGGCACCGTCGGCAGCGCGGTGGCGGCGTCCCACCTCTACCCGCCCGGTGGGGGGCCGTCGGCGGCGGTGGTGCTCATGGTCGACTGCTCCGGCTCGATGGACCACCCGCCGACGAAGATGCGCAACGCCCGCGACGCCACGGCCGCCGCGATCGACGCCCTGCGCGACGGCGTGCACTTCGCGGTGGTCGGCGGCACGCACGTCGCCGAGGAGGTCTACCCCGGCGCCGGGCGGCTCGCCGTCGCCGGCGCCGCCACCCGCGAGCAGGCCAAGCGGTCGCTGCGCGCGCTGAGCGCGGGCGGGGGCACCGCCATCGGCACCTGGCTCAGGCTGGCCGACCGGCTGCTGGCGGCGGCGGACGTGGAGATCCGGCACGGCATCCTGCTCACCGACGGGCGCAACGAGCACGAGTCGTCCGAGGATCTGGAGGCGGCCCTGGCGGCGTGTGCCGGGCGGTTCACCTGCGACGCCCGCGGTGTGGGCACCGACTGGGAAGTGAAAGAAGTCACAGCGATCGCCTCCGGCCTCCTCGGCAGCGCCGACATCGTCGCCGATCCGGCCGGACTCGCCGACGACTTCACGCGGATGATGGAGACGGCGATGGGCAAGGAGGTCGCGGACGTCGCCCTGCGGCTGTGGACGCCGGTGGGCGCGCATGTGAAATTCGTCAAACAGGTCGCGCCGGCGGTCGAGGAACTGACCGGGCGGCGCACCGAGGCCGGCCCCCGCGCGGGCGACTACCCGCTGGGTTCCTGGGGCGACGAGTCCCGCGACTACCACGTCTGCGTCGAGGTCCCGGCCGCGGACGTGGGGCGGGAGATGCTCGCCGCCCGGCTCTCGCTGATCGTCCCCCAGCCCGCCGGCGCCCCCGCCGCACACGGTGCGCAGGGCGTTCGGAAGCCCGGCGCGCAGGGCCTGGTGCGCGCCGTGTGGACGGACGACATGGCGGCTTCGACGTCCATCGACCCACAAGTCGCCCATTACACCGGGCAGGCCGAACTGGCCCAAGTCATCCGCCAGGGACTCGATCTGCGCAAAGCGGGCGATTTCGACGGAGCGACGTCCAAACTGGGCCGGGCCGTCCAGCTCGCGAGTGCCTCCGGGAACGCCGATACTGCGAAACTGCTTGCGAAGGTGGTGGACGTGGTCGATGCCGCGACCGGTACTGTGCGACTGAAAGCGAGGGTCGAGGAGGCCGACGAGATGACACTCGAAACCCGGTCCACCAAGACTGTTCGTGTGAAGAAGTGAACGCGAGTTGAACGAGCCCGGCCCTCGGGTCGGAGAACTTCGGTCGGAAGCGACCGGACAAGGAGAGGGGGAAGCGCCGACATGCCGACCTGCCCGAACGGACACCAGTCGGGTTCCGACGACTGGTGCGAGGTGTGCGGCCACCGCATGGCGGGGTCCGCGCCGCCATGCGGTGGCCGCAC
>NZ_LIRG01000656.1 GCF_001419695.1 Streptomyces prasinopilosus | reverse complement strand
GTGAAGGGCCCCACCCGTCGTGACCCGGGGCCGTCGCGGTCCCGGCCCGTCGCGCTCCGGACCGGTCCCGGCGGTCCTGCCTCAGACCTCCAGGTCGTTCTCGATCCGGCGCAGCTGGTGGCGGGCCATCGCCAGGTTGGAGCGGCTGCTGTCCAGCACCAGGTACAGGAACAACCCGTTGCCGCCGCGCCCCTTGAGCAGGCGGATCAGGTGGTACTGGCTGCTCAGGGTGATCAGGATGTCCTCGATCTCCTCCTTCAGCCCCAGGAGTTCCATCGTGCGCAGTTTCGAGCGCACGACGTCGGTGTTGCCCGCGGCGGCGATCTCCAGGTTGAAGTCCTTGCCGCCGCCGATCGTGCCGAGCGCCATGCCGCTGGTGTAGTCGACGAGCGCGGCGGCCGTGGCGCCCTCGATGGAGCTGAGGCAGTCCTTGAGCGAGGTCTCGGTGTTGGCCATGGGAGGTGTCCTTTCGGTCGTGGTGGTTGTTCCGGCCGGCCGCCAGGCCGTGTCACGGGGCCGGCCGGGGAAGAGGCCGTGATTCAGCCGCCGGTCCGGGGCTGGTGTGCGGGCCGCTGCGGGGTGCGCACCGGCAGGGTGCCGATCCGGCGGTCGGTGTCCGGGGGCGGCGGGGCGTGTGCGTCGAGCGCCGTACGCTCCGCGTGCCTGCCTCCGCCCGGACCGACGCGGGTGTCGATGAGTTCCGCGATCCGTGCGCCACTGCGCCGGCCCTCCAGGTGCAGCCGGCCCACGTTGACCCGGTCGTCGGCGAGCAGGGTGAGCACCGCGGTGCTTCCGGCGGCGTAGGTCGCCACGTAGCCCCGGGTGCCGCGCACCAGCAGTTCGCGGAACTCGCCGCGGGCGGCGGCGTCCGTCGTCCGGTACGCGACGCCGAGCGCGGCGGCGGTGAGCGCGGCCAGGCCCTCCGGCTCGGTGCCGGGCACGTCGTGGGCGAGGACGAGTCCGTCGACGGTGGCCGCGAGCGACCCCGCGAGCCGGGGGATCCGGGTACGGAGCCGACGCAGTTCGTCCAGCACGTCGGTCTCGACGGCCATGAGCAGTCTCCTTTCGGCACGCTGTCGACGCGCGCGGATCACAGGGCCTCCAAGGCGTCCAGGAGCCGTCGCAGCAGTGCCGTGTCGGGCTCGTTCCACGCATCGCCGGATGCGCCGGTTCCCGGGTGGACGGAGGCGGCGCATCCGGCGATGCGT
>NZ_LIRG01000655.1 GCF_001419695.1 Streptomyces prasinopilosus | reverse complement strand
CGGGGCGGCCGCCCCGATGGCCGCCTGGTACGACGACGCGGGAGTGGTCCTGCGGACCTGCGCGCGCGTGGAGCGCGCCGAACCCGGCGCGGTGGTGCTCGACGACGGCTCGCGGCTGCCCGCGGACGCCGTCGTCGTCGGGGTCGGCGCCCGCCCGGCCACCGCCTGGCTGGCCGGCTCGGGGGTCGCGCTCGGCGAGCACGGCGAGGTGCTCGCCGACGCCCGCCTGACGACCTCCGTGCCGGACGTGTACGCGGTGGGCGACTGCGCCTCCTTCCCCTCGCGGCGGTACGGCGAGCGCCTGCTGGTCCACCACTGGGACAACGCCCTCCAGGGCCCGCGCACGGTCGCGGCGAACATCATCGGGTCGGCCACCGGCGAGCCCCCGGCCGTGTACGACCCGGTGCCGTACTTCTGGTCCGAGCAGTTCGGGCGCTTCGTCCAGTACGCCGGGCACCACGCGGACGCCGACCGGACGGTGTGGCGCGGGGAGGCCGACGGCCCGGCGTGGACGGTCTGCTGGCTCCGTGCGTCCCGGCTGGTCGCGCTGCTGGCGGTGGGCCGCCCCCGCGACCTGGCCCAGGGGCGCCGGCTGATCGAGGCGGGCGCGGTGATGGACGAGACGCTGCTGGCCGACCCGGCGCGGCCGCTGAAGTCCGCGAAGGCGTGACGGCCCGGCCCCGGACTCGGTCCTGCGCAACGCCGGGGGCCGGGGGTCCGCTCTCCCGAGCGGGGGTGTCCGAGCGAGGGCTGCCCGAGCGGAGGGTGTCCGGTCCTCCTGCACCCGGACGGCAGTCCGGACACCAGTCGTCCGGGGTGAACGTCCGCCCGGGTGGAGGGGTCCGGCTTCCGGCTGTCGGTGCCGGATGGCAGGCTTGTCCCGTGACCGAGATTGACGCAAAGATCGATGCTCTCGTCCCCGCCTGGCTCACCCTTCCCGACATCGCCGAGATGCTCGGCGTCGAGGTGACGCGCGTCCGGCAGCTGGTCAAGGAGGGCCAGCTCATCGCCGTGCGCCGCGGTGAGAACCGCGCCCTGCACGTCCCCGCCGCCTTCATCGACGAGGACAAGGTCGTCAAGGGCCTGACCGGGACCCTGACGCTCCTGCGGGACGACGGCTTCACGGACGAAGAGATGCTGGAATGGCTCTTCACCCCCGACGAGAGCCTGCCGGGCACGCCCGCGCAGGCACTGAGCGAGAACCGCGGCACGGAGGTGAAGCGCCGCGCCCAGGCGCTCGCCGTCTGACCCCGGGGCGAAGGGCCGCGGCCCGCACCGGCGCCGGCACGCACCCCCTGCGTGCCGTGCCCGCACGCGGCCGTGGGACCGCCGTCCGGCGCCGCTGCCCCAGGGTGCCGGACGGCGGCCCTGCGGCCCGGGACGCCACCGCCCGTCGGCGGCCGGTCTCCCGGCCGCCGGGGCGGCGGCATAGGGTCCGTTGCGGCGTGTGACCCGCGGGCCGCGCGGGGCGTCCGCCGACGACCCACCGGGCCCGCGCCGGCCGGCCCGGCCGCCACCGACCCCCAGGGGGACTCCCGCATGCCCGACACCGCCGCAGGCACCGCCCCGCGCGCCCGCCTCGCCGACTCCCTGCTCTACCTCTGCACCGACGCCCGCAAGCGGCAGGGCGACCTCGCGGAGTTCCTGGACGCGGTCCTGGCCGGCGGCGTCGACATCGTCCAGCTCAGGGACAAGGGCATGGAGGCGGCCGAGGAACTGGAGCACCTGGAGGTCCTCGCGGACGCCTGCGCCCGGCACGGCACGCTGCTCGCGGCGAACGACCGCGCCGACGTCGCCCACGCCGCCGGCGCCGACGTGCTGCACCTCGGACAGGGCGACCTGCCCGTCCCCGCGGCCCGCGCCCTCCTCGGCGAGGACGTCCTGATCGGCCGCTCCACACACGCCGGGCCCGAGGCCGCCGCGGCCGCCGTGCAGGACGGCGTGGACTACTTCTGCACCGGCCCCTGCTGGCCCACCCCCACCACCCCCGGGCTCGACCTGGTCCGGTACGCCGCCGGCCTCGGTGAGGGCCCGTACGACGACGACCCGGGCGCGGCGGCGGCCTCCAGGACCTCGTCGAGGTTGCCGAGGTCGATGCCGCCGATGGCGAACCAGGGGCGGTCGGTGCCGAGGCCGGCGGCG
>NZ_LIRG01000654.1 GCF_001419695.1 Streptomyces prasinopilosus | reverse complement strand
TGCGGCCCGTAAGCCGGCCCCGGGCCGGCTTACGGGCCGCACGCTTGGCGGCCGGCTTGTCCCCGTCGTCCCCGTCGTCCGAGGACGTGGAGGTGTCGGCGGTCTTCTTGGCGGCCGTGGGGAGCTTGCCGTCTTCCCACGCGTCGGGGTTCTTGACCAGGGCCGCGTACTCGGGCGCGGGCTCCTCACCGGCCCGCAGGTGCACCATCAGGCGCGTCTGCGGGTCCTTGACGTGGACGTCCGTGGCGAGGCGGGCCATCAGAAAACCTTGGCGGTGATGTGGATGTCCGGCACGTACAGCACCGGCATCGCGACGGCGCTGCCCTTGGTCCACACCTGGACGGGGTCGTCCTGCCAGCCGTGGGTGACGATGATCCCGGGGGCTTCCTGGAGCTCGATGGCCGGGTTGTCGCCGGTGGTCAGCGCGATGGATTCGGCGGTGATGCCGTACTGGGTCTCGCCCCACTGCTGCCGGTTCGGCGGCACCATGATCCACCGGTCTTCGGGGATCGGGCGGGCCATGGTGCCGTCGTCCTTCGGGATCTGCACGTCGTAGATCTCGATGGGCGGGAGGTTGTAGCGGGCGCGGACGGTGTTGACCTCGTTGGGTGCGAGGGTCGCCGTCGGCGTGTTCGACGGGTTCACCGAGCCGTAGTAGGCGGCGCGGTAGGCGTCGTTCCCGGCGAGGAGTGCGCGCGCCTTGTAGGAGGTGACGACCTTCTCCGGCATCGGCGCACCGGAGGCGCGCAGCACCTCCAGCCAGGCCTGCTCGTCGGCGATGGCGTCCGCGGTCGGGTCGGTCCACGGGGTGGCCGCGGTGGGCATGTTCGCCGTCGGGACCTGCGCGTTGTACTCGATGGTCAGGCCGTTCTCACCGGCGAGGGTGAACTTGCCGTCGGTGAGGAGGTCGCCGACGGCGAGCTCGAGGCGGGAGCGGATGGACAGGGTGTGCGCGGCGGTGTCCTCGTAGAGGGACTCCACCAGCTCGGAGGCGTCCGCACCCCGGCGCGCGGCGAGGAGGATCGTCTCCAGCTCGCCCACGAGGTACTTCTGGCCGAGCGGGGGCAGCATGCCCTCGGTCTCGATCCGCTTCACCTCGCGGGAGGCGACCGGGGTCTGCGCGTCGTAGGCGCGGTACTTCGCGGCGTTCACCCGGCGGCTGGTGCGGCGGGTCTTGAACTTCACGCCGTTGATCTGCCGTTCCGGCATGACGTTCGCGGTGAGCGCGTAGTCCGCGGGGGTCTGCACGGCGCGCGCGAAGGCGATGATGTCGGTCGCGGTGATGTCCCTGAGCAGGGCCTCAAGCATCTGGATTCACGCCCTTTCTCAGGAGAAGTGGATGGAGTCGGAGCGGTTGGCGGCCGCGGGCAGGGTGAGCGCCACCGGCAGCTTCGCGAGGGCGACGTCGCCGACGACGCGGAGAGCGGCGCCCACCTTGGTGGAGCCCGTGTTGAACGCGGTGTCGGTCTCCAGGAGCCCGGCGAGGACCTGGGTGCCGTCGGACGCGCCGGACGCGTAGGGGGCGTACAGCCCGGACGCGGTGATCTTCGCGAGCGGCAGGCCGGACTTGAGGACGTTGGGGACGCCGTTGGCGGCGGCCGTGTAGTGGGTGCCGGACGTGAACTTGGCCAGGTCCAGGGTGATCGTCTTGTTGGTCTCGGTGCCGTAGGTCGACAGCAGCCACGGCCGGTCGGCCGTGGCTGCTGTCGAC
>NZ_LIRG01000653.1 GCF_001419695.1 Streptomyces prasinopilosus | reverse complement strand
GTATTCGGGCAGGGGGGTGTCGACGGGGACCTGGCCGGTCCAGGGGGTGGTCATCGGCGCGGGTTTGGGCGTCCACGCCCGGGGCGCGGCGGCGGCGCCGGCGGACCCGGTGAGGGCCGTGGAACAGAACAGGGCCAGCGCGATCAGCGCGGTGGTGACCCACCGTCGCCGACGCCCTGGCCCGTGAACCGATGGACGTGGTGCGGGTGTTCTACGCATCGTGCCTCCTCGGAGAGTGGGGGCGGTACACGTGCGCGTGCGCGGGACGGTCGGCCCCGCTCCCGTGCGGGAGCCGGGGCCGGCCGACCCGAAAGCCGGACGCGGCAGCCGGTCCGGGGAGGGAGGGCCGCCGCGTCCGGAGCCTCACAGCAGCCGGCGTCTGCGGCCCAGCCAGGTCTGGGCGACGACCACGACGGCCAGGAAGGCGCCGCTGACGACCTGCTGGTAGGAGGAGTCCAGGGAGCCGATCTGGTTGATGATGTTCTGGATCACCTTGAGCAGCAGGACCCCGACCAGGGAACCGCTGACGAAACCGAGACCGCCGGTGAGCAGGGTGCCGCCGATCACGACGGCGGAGATGGCCTCGAGCTCCATCCCGTTGCCGAGGATGGTCACCCCGGAGGCGAGCCACGCCGCGTTGAGCGCGCCCGCAAGACCGGCCAGCAGCCCGGACAGCGTGTAGACGAGGATCTTCGTCCGGGCCACCGGGGCACCCATCAGGGCCGCCGCGTCCTCGTTGCCGCCGACCGCGTACACGTGCTGACCGAAGCGGGTGCGGCGCAGCACGACGGCGCCCGCGGCGAACAGCGCCAGGGTGATCCACACCGGGTTGCCGACGCCGAGGGTGGTGCCCTGGCCGAGTTCGGCGAGGAAGGAGCCCTTGCCGATCAGGTACGTCTCGGCGCCCTCGTCGGTGAGGGCCAGCATCAGGCCGCGCGCCCCGAGCATCGCCGCCAGCGTGACGATGAACGGCGCCAGCCGGGAACGGGCCACCAGCAGCCCGTTGACGACGCCGATCCCGCCGCACACCAGCAGCGGCAGCAGCAGCGCCACCGGCGTCCCGTGCCGCGACCCCCAGGCCGCCAGGACACCGCCCAGGGCGAACAGGGAACCGACCGACAGGTCGATGCCCCCGGTGATGATGACGAAGGTCATCCCGAGCGCGACGATCGCCAGGAACGCCGAACTCGTCGCCATGTTGCCGAGGTTGTCCCCGGTGGCGAAGGAGTCGAAGCCGACCGACGCCACCAGGGAGACGATCACCAGCACGGCCAGTGCCCCGTGCTGCTGGACCAGGCCGCTCAGCCGCTCCCTGCGCACGGACTCCCCGGGGCCGGTGTCCTTCGGCGGTCCGCCGCCCGCGGCGGTCACGGGCACGTCCGTCTCCGTGGCGGTCATCGCTTCCCCCGTCCCCGTGCCGCGTAGACCGCGCACACGATCACTATGGCCTGCGCGATCTGAGTCCACGAGGGCGGCAGATCGTGCTTGATGAGGGTGGCGGTGAGCAGCTGGATGAGGACGGCTCCCGCCACAGTGCCCGCGATGTTGACCCGGCCGCCGGTCAGCGGGGTCCCGCCGACCACGACGGCGGTGATGGCGGACAGCTCCATCAGGTTGCCCAGCGAGGTCGGGTCGCTGGCCTGGAGCCGCGCGGTGGCCAGGACGCCCGCCACGGCCGCGAGCAGGGCGCACAGCACGTACACGATGATCAGCACGCGCCGCACCGGCAGGCCGGCCAGCTGCGCCGCGGGCCGGCTGTCGCCGATGGCGAGGAGCTGGCGGCCGAACGTGGTGCGGCGCACCACGAACGCCGCCAGCAGCGCCAGGACGGCCGCGACGAGGATCAGGTACGGGACGCCCAGCACGTCGCCGGACCCCAGGGAGGCGAGCCCCGGATTGCGCAGGTCCTCCAGCTGCGGCAGCAGCACCAGCGCGAGGCCCCGGCCGCCGACCATGAGCGCCAGCGTGGCCACGATCGGCTGCACCCCGACGAGGGCGACCAGCGCCCCGTTGGCCAGCCCGATCGCGGCGGCGAACACCGCCACCACCAGCAGCGCCGGCAGGAGGCCGTAGCCGAGGTAGAGGGCCGTCACGGACGCCGCGAGGGCCATCACCGCGCCGACCGACAGGTCGATGCCCTCGGTGCCGATGACCAGAGCCATCCCGATCGCGACGACGATGACGGGGGCGACCTGCACGGCCTGGGTGCGGAAGTTCTCCGCGGACAGGAAGTACGGCGTGACGGCGATGTTGACGACCAGAAGCAGCGCCACGCCGGCGTAGACCCCGTAGGTCTGCAGCCACCGCAGGACGCGGGTCCGGTCCAGGGGCGCGGTGCGCAGGGCGGCCTCAGCCATCGCCGGCCTCCTCCCCGGCCGTGCGTACGGCCGCGTGCCCGGCCGGGGCGTGCCCGGCGATGGTCCGCATGAGTGTGTCCTCGGTGACCTCGTCGCCGGCCAGTTCGCCGACGACCGCACCGTCCTTCAGTACGACCACGCGGTCGGACCCTTCGATCAGTTCCTCCAGGTCGGAGGAGATGAGCAGGACGGCCAGGCCGTCCTCGGCCAGTTCGTCCACGAGCTTTTGCACCTCGGCCTTGGCGCCGACGTCGATGCCCCGGGTGGGTTCGTCCAGCAGCAGCACCTTGGGGTTCATCGCCAGCCAGCGGGCGAGCAGCACCTTCTGCTGGTTGCCGCCGGACAGCTCCCCGACCTTCTGGTGCGGTGAGGACGCCTTGATGCGCAGCCGCTCGATGAACGTGCCGACGACCCGGTCGACGCGTGCCTCGGAGACCAGGCCGAAGCGGGACAGCCGGGGCAGCACGGCCAGGGCGATGTTCTCGCGGACCGAGAGACCGGGCACGATGCCCTCGCTCTTGCGGTCCTCGGGCAGCAGACTGACGCCGGCCCGGATGGCGGCGGGCGTGGACCCGCCGCGCAGCGGCACACCGGCCACCACGACCCGGCCCGAACTCGTCGCCAGCGCACCGGAGATGGCCTTGGCCGTCTCGGTCCGCCCGGAGCCGAGCAACCCGCCGAGCCCCACGACCTCACCGGGCCGGATCGTCACGGACACGCCCCGCAGGCGGTGCGGGACCGTCAGGTCCCGTGCCTCCAGCACGGGCAGGGCGCCGGCGGCGTGGTGGTCGCCGGTGAACTTGGTCAGGCCCTCCTCGCGGACCTCGCCCAGCTCCCGGCCCAGCATGGTCGACACCAGGGAGAGGCGGTCGAGGTCGGCGAGCCGCCCGTGATGGACGCGGCGCCCGTCGCGCAGCACGGTGACCGTGTCGCACACGGCGTACAGCTCCTCCAGCCGGTGACTGACGTAGACGACCGCGATGCCGTCGTCGCGCAGCCGCCGGATCACCGAGAACAGCGTCTCGACCTCACGGGGTTCGAGGGAGGAGGTCGGTTCGTCCATGATGACCACGCGTGCCTCGGTGGCCACCGCGCGGGCCAGGGCGACCATCTGCTGGGCACCCACCCCGAGGGCGCGCAGCGGCAGGCGGACGTCCACCCGGACGCCGTAGGCGCGCAGCGTCTCCCCGGCCTCCTCGTGCATGCGGGCGAAGTCCAGCAGGCCGAAGCGGGTGCGCGGCTCGCGGCCGAGGAAGAGGTTGCGGGCCACGCTCAGCAGCGGGATGAGGTTGACCTCCTGGTAGATGGTCGAGATCCCGGCCTTCTGCGCCTCCAGCGGGGTGGCGAAGGAGACGTCGCGGCCCTGGAAAACGATGTCACCGGCGTCGGGCCGGTGGACCCCGGTGAGCAGCTTGATGAGGGTCGACTTGCCGGC
>NZ_LIRG01000652.1 GCF_001419695.1 Streptomyces prasinopilosus | reverse complement strand
CCCTCGATCGTCGCGATCAGATCCGCACCGATGCCCTGCGGAACGAAACCCGTGTCGTGGTTGGTGATCGGGTCCGCCGCCCAGGCGCCGCCATCACTGCCCATCGGGACGCGGGACATGGACTCCACACCGCCCGCGAGGACCAGGTCCTCCCAGCCGGAGCGGACCTTGGCGGCAGCCATGTTGACGGCCTCCAGACCCGAGGCGCAGAACCGGTTCTCCTGGACACCGGCCACCGTGTCCGGCAGCCCGGCCGCGATCGCGGCGATCCGCGCGATGTCGGAGCCCTGGTCACCGACCGGGCCGACCACACCCAGGACGATGTCGTCCACGGCCGCCGGGTCGAGACCGGGAAAACGGTCGCGGATCTCGTGGAGCAGCCCGACGACCAGGTCGATGGGCTTGGTGCCGTGCAGGGCGCCGTTCGCCTTGCCACGCCCGCGCGGGGTGCGGATCGCGTCGTACACGTACGCTTCGGTGCTCACGAGGAGGCCTTTCGCTGAGAGGGTGGGAGGCCCGGGGGACGGTCAGCCGAGGACCGAGCGGCCGATGATCTCCTTCATGATTTCCGTGGTGCCGCCGTAGATCGTCTGGATGCGGCCGTCGAGGTAGGCCCGGGCGACCCGGTACTCCGTCATGTAGCCGTATCCGCCGTGCAGTTGCAGACAGCGGTCGACGACCCGCTTCTGGAGTTCGGTGGCCCACCACTTGGCCATCGAGGCGTGCGCGGCGTCCAGCCGTCCGGCGCTGTGCTCGGTGATGCAGCGGTCGACGAAGCTGCGGGTGACGGCGCACTCGGTGGCCATCTCGGCGATCTCGAAGCGGACGTGCTGGAGGCGGGCGAGCGGCCGGCCGAAGGCCTCGCGCTCTTTCACGTACGCCACGGTGAGTTCGAGGACGTGCTCGGCGGCCGCGGCGGCGCCCACCGCGATGGCCAGCCGCTCCTGCGCGAGGTTGGCCATCAGCGCGGCGAAGGCCTGGTGCTCCCCGCCGAGCAGGTTCTCCTTGGGCACCCGCACGTCGTCGAAGAACAACTCGGCGGTGTCCTGCGCCTTCTGGCCGATCTTGTCGAGGTTGCGGCCCCGCTCGAAGCCGTCCATGCCCCGTTCGACGACGAGGAGGCTCTGTCCGGAACTGCCGCCCTCGGGGGTGGTGCGGGCCACGACGACGACCAGGTCGGCCAGGATGCCGTTGGAGATGAACGTCTTGGTGCCGTTGAGCAGGTAGTGGTCGCCCTGGTCGGTGGCGGTGGTCCGGATGCCCTGGAGGTCGGAGCCCGCACCGGGCTCGGTCATCGCGATGGCCGTGATCGTCTCCCCGGTGGTGAAGCCGGGCAGCCAGCGCCGTTTCTGTTCGTCGTCGGCGAGGCGGGTCAGGTAGGGGCCGACGATGTCGTTGTGCAGGCTCAGCGCCAGGCCGGACGCCCCGGCGCGGGCGAACTCCTCGATGAGCACGGCGCTGTGGCGGAAGTCGTCGGTGCCTCCGCCGCCGTACTCCGGGCCGACCGCGAGGCCCAGCAGGCCCTGCCGGCCGGCCGCGCGCCACACCTCACGGCTCACGGCGCCCTCCCGCTCCCAGCGTTCGTGGTGCGGCAGCACCTCCTTCTCGAGGAAGGTGCGCACGGTGTCGCGGAACGCCTCGTGGTCCGCGGTGTAGATGTCTCGCTGCATGTCGTCTCCGCGTCGGTGGGTGTACTGGGCGACGGGCGGCCGTTCAGAGCCAGGTGCGGACCCGTTCGACGAGCCGGGCCGGGTCGGGGCCGACGGGGGTGACGTTGAGCATGGTCACGCCCGCCTCGCGGAACACCTCGATGCGGTCCCGTACGTAGCCCTCGGGGCCCGCCAGGCAGAGGAGTTCGCACAGTTCGGCCGGGACGGCGGACTCGGCCTCGCGCCTGCGGCCCGCCAGGTAGTGCTCCTGGACGGCGGCGGCCTCGGCCTCGTAGCCGTACTGGCAGACCAGGTCGTGGTAGAAGTTGCGTCCCGGCGCCCCCATCCCGCCCACGTACAGGGCGATCACGGGCCGCATCAGGTCGCGGACCGCCTCGGCCCCGTCGCCGACGGCGAGGAGCCCGCCGGCGACGACGGACAGCGGGCCGAGGGCCGGGTCGCGCCGGGCGGCGCCCTCGGCGAGCGGGCCGTTCCAGACCTTGGCCGCGTGCTCGGGCGCGTAGAGGAACGGCAGCCAGCCGTCGGCGAGTTCGGCGGTCATCCGGACGTTGGCGGGGCCGAGGGCGGCGACGTACACGGGGATGGTGTCGCGGACGGGGCGGGTGAGCAGCTTCAGGGGCTTGCCGAGCGTGCCGCCCTTCTCGGCCGGCAGCGGCATGTCGGTGATGCCGTGGTGCTCGATCACCTCGCGCCGCCAGATGCGCCGGGCCAGGTGGATCGTCTCACGGGTGCGGCCCAGCGGTCTGTCGTAGCGGCGGCCGTGCCAGCCCTCGACGACCTGGGGGCCGGACGCGCCGATGCCGAGCACGGCGCGCCCGCCGGTCAGGGCGTCCAGTCCGGCCGCGGTCTGGGCGAGCAGCGCGGGGGTGCGGGAGTAGACGTTGAGGACGGCGGAGCCGATGCGCAGCCGTTCGGTGCGGGCGGCGAGGTAGCCCATCACGGTCGGCGAGTCGAAGCCGTAGGCCTCGGCCACCCAGATCACGTCGAGTCCCGCGGCCTCCAGCGCGGCGGCCTCGTCGGCGGCCCTGCGCGGGTCGCCGGCGTACTGCAGGGGGAGGGACAGTTCCATCAGCGGCCGTCCTCGGTGAGGGCTTCGGGGTC
>NZ_LIRG01000651.1 GCF_001419695.1 Streptomyces prasinopilosus | reverse complement strand
ACGGCGCCCTGCTGCCCCGGTCCGGGACGTCGAGGTCCGGCCCGGGGCAGCAGGGCGCCGTAGGCGACGACGGGGCAGCAGTCGGGGGCGATCTCGCGCAGCCGCTCGAGGAACTCCGGGTCCTTCGGCTTCGCGGGCCTGAGGATCTCGATCCCGGCCTCCTGCGCCCGCTCGGCGACCGGGGAGGCCACCAGCCTGCGGCCCCGTCCGGCCGGGGCGTCGGGCCGGGTGACGACGGCGGCCACCTCGTGCCGCTCCGAGGCGAGAAGAGCGTCCAGGGCGGGAACGGCGACCTCGGGGGTGCCGGCGAAGACGAGCTTCATGGGGTGGATTCGGGCCTCTCGGGCGGGGACGGTGCGGGCAGCGCACCAGTCTATGGGGGGACGGCCGGGGGCGTACGGGCGGCGTGCGAGCCGCGCGGCGGACGGCGCACAGGCGGCGCACGGGCGGCGCTCCGGACGCGGCAGTGGGGCCCGCCTTCGGGGGGCGGGCCCGCGCCCGGTCTCCGGCCCGCGCCCGGACCCGGCCCCCGTTCCGGATCCGGGTCCGGCTCCGGATCCCCCGCGGACCCGGGCCCACGGTCCTCCGCGGGGGCGTGCGGGAATCGCCTCGCCCCCAGCCCGTGACCCGCGGAGCCGATCCGCGTTGGTCAAGGAAGAGTTGACCACACCGGGCCGCTCCGACGCGGCCCGTTCCTTTCAACGCCGGTTCGAGAGGCTTGTTCATGGCCGACCACGCAACCCACGACGCCCAGGCTCGCGCCAGCCTGCACTTGCTGGTGCGGGACATCGAGCGGGTCCGCCGGCAGGTGGACGCACTGCGCACGCTCACCGCCCAGCTCGGCAACGTCTACCGCCCGCGCCGCTCCGGCCCCTCCACGGGCTTCGTCGTCTACGGACGCGCCCCCGCCCCGACGGTCCGCCTCGCCCAGGAACTGCGGGACAGTGTCGAGACCCTGGTCACCGCGGCCGTGGACTTCGACCGCTCGCTGGGCTTCTCGTGGGACGCGGTGGGTTCCGCCCTCGGCGTGACCAAGCAGGCGGTCCACCGCCGTTACGGCGCCCGCCGCGCCACGCCCGCCCAGAACCGGGTTCCGGAGGCGGAGCCCGCCACCGAGCCGTCGGGAACGCGCACGGCCGACGTGGGCGCGGGGGTCTCCGGCGTGCCGGCGGTTCCCGCCGCCCGTTCCATGCCGACCCAGCCGACGGCGGGCAGTCCGGCCCTCCGTGACGACCCGTGCTCCACGGCCTTCCCCGGCCCCACCACCTTCC
>NZ_LIRG01000650.1 GCF_001419695.1 Streptomyces prasinopilosus | reverse complement strand
TGGACAACCCGCTGCGCGCCGCCCCGCACCACAGCTCGGCCACCGCGCAGGCGCGCAGCGGGTTGTCCAGGTACAGCGGGTGGGAGATCCGCTCGGCGAGGAGGTCCCGCAGCGGCACGTCGTGCCAGTCCCAGCTCGGCGCGTACGCGCAGACGCCCGTGGCGCGGTCCACCTGGCCCGGCACGCTCACCCCGGCCCCGAGCACCCGCGCGGACGCGACGCCGGCCCGCTCCACCACCGAGCCGACCACCGAGGCCACGTGGTGCACGACCCGCTCGGGCCGGCTCTCGCCGGGACGCACCTCCTCCTCGGCACGGGCCAGCACGTTCAGCGCCAGGTCGAACAGCTCGGCCCGGACGTACGTCTCGGCGAGGTCGACGCCGATCAGGGCGCCGCCCGCCGCGTCGACGGCCACCAGGCCGCGCGGACGGCCGCCGGCCGACTCCTCGAACCCGACCTCGGTGATCATGCCGAGGCCGAGCAGCTCGCCGACGAGGGTGGCGACCGTCGCGAGGCTGAGCCCGGTGGCGGCCGCCAGCTCCTGCCGCGAGGCGGGGGACTCGGCGATGATCTGGCGCAGCACCTCGTAGCGGTTGGCGGTACGGATGTCCCGCGAGGTGCGCTTCACCGGAGGTGCCCCCGTCCCCGCCGTGCCGGGCGGCACCGGCGCGCGGCAAGGCTACGGTCGGTGCCGGTGTTCGACAAGGGGTTCGGAAAGGGGCTGGAGGAAGTCGGGCGGGGCCGGGGCGCGGTCAGTCGCCCAGGACGTCCCGCACGAACGCGTTGCTGAACGTGCCCTCCGGGTCCAGCGACCGGGCCAGGGCCCGGAAGTCGCCCAGCCGCGGGTAGCGGGCGCGGAGCCCGGCCGCCGGGACGGTGAACACCTTCCCCCAGTGCGGCCGCGCCTCGAAGGGGGCCAGGGCCTCCTCCAGCCGCCGGACCACGGGCAGCACCGCGGGCGTGTCGGCGACCCAGGTGAAGTGGACGGCCACGGTGTCGCGCCCGTAGGAAGGGCTCAGCCACTGGCCGTCGGCGGCCACGGTCCGCACCTCGCAGGTCTGCAGCACGGGGGCGACCGCATCCCGGATCCCGTCGACCGCGTGCAGCATGTCGACGGCGAACCGGCGCGGCAGCAGGTACTCCGACTGCAGCTCCGCCCCGCTGCTCGGGGTGAACTCCGCGCGGAAGTGCGGCAGCCGCTCGTGCCAGGGACCCGGCACCCCGAACTGCTCCGTGCAGTTGACCGCCGGCATGCCCGGGACGGGATGCAGCCTCTCGGTCGCGGGCGCCGCCCAGGGGAAGTCCGGCAGCGGCCGGTCCGTACGCCGCTTCACCCACACCTGCCGGAAGCCCGGCGCCGCCCAGTCGGTGAACAGGCTCACGCTGTACCCGGCCGACATCACCGCCTCGAAGGCGGCGAGGTCCAGCCCGGCCGACGGCAGCTCGGTGAAGAGGTGCTGCTCGACCTCGAACGCCGGCTCCAGGTCCAGGGTGAGCGCCGTGACGACGCCGAGCGCCCCGAGGGAGGTGACCGCACCGCCGAACCGGGCCTCGTCCCCGCGGCCGATCCGCACCGTCGAACCGTCCGCCGTGACCAGCTCCACCTCGCGCACCGCCGAGGAGAGCGGGCCGTTGCCGACCCCGGAGCCGTGCGTGCCGGTGGCGACCGAACCGGCCACCGAGATGTGCGGCAGCGACGCCATGTTCGGCAGCGCGAGCCCCCGCTCGTGCGCCCGGCGGGCGAGTTCCGCGTACCGCACGCCGCCGCCCACCCGCACCGTCCGGGCCGCCGTGTCCACGTCGACCCGGGCGGGCAGGGCGTCGAGCGAGAGCAGGACGCCGTCCCGGCCCGGTTCGGCTATCGCGTTGAAGGAGTGCCCGCTGCCCAGGACCCGCACCCGGCTGCTCCCGGCGACCAGCGCGCGCAGCCGGTCCAGGGTGTGCGGACGGTGCAGCTCCTTGGCGGCGTACGTGATGTTGCCCGCCCAGTTGGTCACGGTCTCGGCCATGGGTCGTCCTTCCCCGAGGTGCGGGACCGGACAGGTCCCCGCCGGAATTTATCGCGGGGTCCGGGGTAGGCGTCGCCCGGCCGCCTCCCCGCGGGGGCCGGCCCCGGACCCGTGCGGCGCCGAGGCCGGCGGACACCCGCAGGACGCCCCCGTTCCCGCGGGCACCGGGGGGTGTCCCACGTCACGTCGGGGCCCCGGTACCGCGGACCGGGAGGCGGGGGCATACCGTGAGGAGTCGTACGTCCGAGCCGGGAGTCGTACGTCCGAGCCGGAAGGAGACACGGGATGGGCAGCGGCAGCCGTACCGCGCTGGTCGAGGATCTGATGGAGCGGTTCCCGCACGTGCCGCGCGAGGCCGTCATCAAGGAGGACCTGCTCCGGGGCGGGGTCGCCTTCGATCCGTCCGCCCTCAGCGACAACGAGAAGGGCGAGGTCAAGCCGAAGTCGTACTTCATCTTCTCCTTCGACCACGGCACCCTGCCCGAGCTGGGCGAGGCCGCGCTGCGGCGCCCGCCCGAGGAGATCATCCTCACCGGCGGCCCCTACGACCTGCGCCGCACCGTGGTCTCCGTCCGGGTGAACCCCTCCTCCCCGTACCGGGTCGCCGCGAACGAGGACGGCGTCCTCGGGCTCTACCTCGACGGGAAGCGCATCTCGGACGTCGGCGTACCGCCGATGCCCGAGTACTACCGGCACACCCTCTCCAACGGGAAGTCGGTCATGGAGGTGGCCCCGACCATCCAGTGGGGCTACCTGATCTACCTGACCGTCTTCCGGGTCTGCCAGTACTTCGGCGCCAAGGAGGAGTGCCAGTACTGCGACATCAACCACAACTGGCGCCAGCACAAGGCGGCCGGCCGCCCCTACACCGGGGTCAAGGACGTCGAGGAGGTCCTCGAGGCCCTGGAGATCATCGACCGCTACGACACGGCGAAGGCGTCCACCGCCTACACCCTGACCGGCGGCGCGATCACCAGGACGGTCTCCGGACGTGACGAGGCCGACTTCTACGGGCACTACGCCAAGGCCATCGAGGAGCGCTTCCCCGGCCGCTGGATCGGCAAGGTCGTCGCGCAGGCGCTGCCCAAGGACGACGTGCAGCGCTTCAAGGACTACGGGGTGCAGATCTACCACCCCAACTACGAGGTGTGGGACGAGTACCTCTTCAAGATCTTCTGCCCGGGCAAGGAGCGCTACGTCGGGCGTGACGAGTGGCACCGGCGCGTCCTGGACTCCGCGGACGTCTTCGGCGCGCGCAACGTGATCCCCAACTTCGTGGCGGGCGTGGAGATGGCCGAGCCGTTCGGCTTCAAGACGGTCGACGAGGCCATCGCCTCCACCACCGAGGGCCTGCGCTTCTTCATGTCGCACGGCATCACCCCCCGCTTCACCACCTGGTGCCCCGAGCCGACGACCCCGCTCGGCAAGGCCAACCCGCAGGGCGCGCCGCTGGAGTACCACATCCGGCTGCTCGAGGCCTACCGCGCGACGATGGACGACTTCGGCCTGTCCTCGCCCCCCGGCTACGGTCCGCCCGGACCGGGGCGCGCGGTGTTCTCCGTCAGCTCCTTCATGGACAGCCTCTCGGAGCAGGCGCCCGTCGAGGCCTGATCCAGCGAGGGCCACGAGGGGCCGGGGACGAGGACGGGGAAGGCCGGAACGCCGAGACGTTCCGGCCTTCCTTGCGTATCCTCCGGCGGAGAGCGTGCGGCGGAGAGCGCGCGCGAGGGGCGCGCACCCGGGTGCCGCGCTGCCCGAAACGGAGACGGCGCTTGTCAGTTGTGTCGAGGTCGTGAAAAGCTCGCCCATCGCCCCGAGGAAACCCAACTTGACCGTCGACGCGGTGAGTTGACCTCGTTCGTGGATGCAGGAGACCCATGCCCGACCTGCCGGCCCCCCAGGACGCCACCGAGACAGCGCTGTTCTCGGAGTGCTGGGACGCGGTGCTCTCTTACGCCGATCTCTGCACGGCCGGCTCCACCGCCGCCGCGCACCTCGCGCGGGAAGCGTTCGCACAAGGCATACGCGAGGTGCGCGAGGCGGAGGCGGGCACCGTGCGCGGCACCGGCCGCCGGGCGTCCCGGCTGCCCCGCATACCCCTGCTGCTGACCGCCGTGCGCGCCACCGCGGCGGACTGGGAGGACACCGGCCAGGGACACCGGCTCGACCCCGACCTCCGGCTGTGGCTCCACTCCGACCAGGCCGCCCGCCACACCGGCCCGCCGCTGAGCCGCCCGGTCGCCCTGCGCGGACTGCGCGACCTGCAGCAGGCCGACGCCGAACTGCTCTGGCTGGCCGAGGCGGAGTCCCTGCCCCTGCCCCTGGCGGCACGCCGGCTCGGCCTCGACCCCGCCACCGTGGCCGACGAACTCGACCAGGTCCGCGGCCTGTTCCGGGACCGCTGCCACCGCAACCACCTCGACTCCCCGATGGACGCCGAGTGCCGCAGCTACGCCCGGCTGCTGGACGCCGTCACCCGCTCGCCCGCCGCCGACACCCCCGACGACCTGTCCCGGCACCTCGCCACCTGCGTGCGGTGCGCGGAGGCCGCGGCCTGCCTCCGGCTGCACGACGGCGGGCTCCCCGCCGCGCTCGTCGGCGGGGTCATCGGCTGGGGCGGCCTCGCCTACCTGGAACGCCGCCGCCGCGCGGCCGAGGCGCGCCTCGGTCCCGCCCGGCCCGACGGCCGCGGGGCGGGCGGCGCCCCCGCCGACGGACCGGGCCGGACGCGGGCCGTCCGGGGCGGGCTGATGGCCGCCGCCGTCCTGGTGTCGGGGCTCGCGCTCACGGTCTCCCTCCTGCAGTTCGGCGGCGGGGAGGCCGACAGCGCGACCCGCTCGGCCGCCGACCGCCGAGCGGCCGACCCGGGCCCGTACCCGCCCGCGGACCTCGGCGCCCCGTCCGCCCCGGCCCCGGACCGACGGCGGGACACCGCCGGCCGGCCCGGGGCGCGCTCCTCGGAGGTGGTGCCGGCCGGCGGTGTCCCGCCGTCGGGGGAAGCGGTGTCCGGGGCCGGGGCGGACGGGGCGCCGAGGTCCGCGGGCGGGTACGGGCCCGGGTCGGCCGCTTGGCGGTCGGCGGCCGAGCGGGTCGCGCTGTCGGCCTCCCCGCCGCCGAACTGCAGGAGGGAGACCGTGAGCGCGAGGCCCGACAGCAGGACGGCGGCGGCCATCAGCCCGGCCCGGACCTGTCTCGTATA
>NZ_LIRG01000065.1 GCF_001419695.1 Streptomyces prasinopilosus | reverse complement strand
CAGGGGTTGCCTGCACGGGGCCCGGCTCGCTACCGCCGTTCGCTTGATCGAGCGAGACGTTCGGCTCCTACAAAAATAAGGGGGCCCGGCGCATCTGTCTGCACAATTACTCGGACTTCCTACTATCTGAGACGGTGAACCCGTCTCCACCGCCGCGACCTGCGGGAACGCCGGACGGGCCAGGTCGTGACGACCTGGCCCGTCCGGCGGGGCAGCGGCAGCGGCAGCGGTACGGAGGGGGTCCCGGTGCCGGGGGTGTCAGCCCATGTGCGGGTACGTGTAGTCGGTCGGCGGGACCAGCGTCTCCTTGATGGCGCGGGTCAGGGTCCAGCGCATCAGGTTCTGCGGGGCGCCGGCCTTGTCGTTGGTGCCGGAGGCGCGGCCGCCGCCGAAGGGCTGCTGGCCGACGACGGCGCCGGTCGACTTGTCGTTGATGTAGAAGTTGCCCGCCGCGTAGCGCAGCTTCTCCATCGTGTACGCGGCCGCCGCGCGGTCGCCCGAGATGACCGAGCCGGTCAGCGCGTAGTCGGAGACCGACTCCATCTGGGTCAGCATCGTGTCGTACGCGTCGGCCGCGCGGTCGTCGTACACGTGCACGGCGAGGAACGGGCCGAAGTACTCGGTGCGGAAGACCTCGTTCTCCGGGTCGGAGCACTCGACGACGGTCGGGCGGACGAAGTAGCCGACCGAGTCGTCGTAGGAGCCGCCCGCGACGATCGTGCAGGACGGGTCCTCCTGGGCACGGTCGATGGCGGCCTTGTTCTTGGCGAAGGACCGCTCGTCGATGACAGCGCCCATGAAGTTCGACAGGTCGGTGACGTCGCCCATGGTGAGGCCGTCGACCTCGGCGGCGAACTCCTCCTTGAAACCGTCGTTCCAGATCGACGCCGGGATGTAGGCGCGCGAGGTGGCGGAGCACTTCTGGCCCTGGTACTCGAAGGCGCCGCGGGTCAGGGCGGTCTTCAGCACGGCGCGGTCGGCGCTCGGGTGGGCGACCAGGAAGTCCTTGCCGCCGGTCTCGCCGACCAGGCGCGGGTAGGTGCGGTACTTCTCGATGTTGTTGCCGACCGTCTTCCACAGGTGCTGGAAGGTCCTGGTCGAGCCGGTGAAGTGGATGCCGGCCAGGTCCCGGTGCTCCAGGGCGACCTCGGAGACCTCGATGCCGTCGCCGGTGACGAGGTTGATCACGCCCTTGGGCAGGCCCGCCTCCTCCAGCAGCCGCATCAGCAGCACGGCGGCGTGGGTCTGCGTCGGGGACGGCTTCCAGAGCACCACGTTGCCCATCAGGGCCGGGGCGGTGGGCAGGTTGGCCGCGATCGCGCTGAAGTTGAAGGGCGTGATCGCGTAGACGAAGCCCTCCAGCGGGCGGTGGTCCATGCGGTTCCACACGCCCGGCGAGTTGGCCGGGGGCTGCTCGGCGAGGATGCCGCGCGCGTAGTGGACGTTGAAGCGCCAGAAGTCGATCAGTTCGCAGGGGCTGTCGATCTCGGCCTGCTGCGCGGTCTTGGACTGGCCCAGCATGGTGGAGGCGGCGATGGTCTCGCGCCAGGGGCCGGACAGCAGTTCGGCGGCGCGCAGGATGATCGCGGCGCGGTCGTCGAAGGACATCGCGCGCCAGGCCGGGGCCGCGGCGAGGGCGGCGTCGATCGCGTCCTGGGCGTCCTGCCGGGTGGCGTTGGCGTAGGTGCCCAGGCGCGCCTTGTGGTTGTGCGGCTGCACGACGTCGAAGCGCTCGCCGCCGCCCATCCGCTTCTCGCCGCCGATGGTGCAGGGCAGGTCGACCGGGTTGTCGGCCAGTTCCTTGAGCTTGGCCTCCAGCCGGGCGCGTTCGGGCGAGCCGGGGGCGTAGCCCTGCACCGGCTCGTTGACGGGCGTGGGGACCTGGGTCACAGCGTCCATGGTTTCCGTACTCCTTGAGTTGAGCTGCGGCTGCTTGAGCTGGGGTGCCCGGGCCGCTGGGGCCGGGCGGCGGGTGCTCGGGCTCAGCCCTTGCTGACCATCGAGCGCAGGAAGAAGCGCAGGTTCGCCGGCTTCTCCGCCAGACGGCGCATGAAGTAGCCGTACCAGTCGGTGCCGTAGGCCGTGTAGACGCGCATGCGGTGCCCTTCGGCGGCCAGGCGCAGGTGCTCGTCGCCGCGGATGCCGTAGAGCATCTGGAACTCGTACTCGTCGGGCTTGCGGCCGGCGGCGCGGGCCAGTTCCTGGGTGATGGAGATCAGACGCGGGTCGTGGGACCCGATCATCGGATACCCCTCGCCCTCCATCAGCGTCCGCAGGATGCGCACGTACGCCTTGTCGATCTCGTGCTTGTCCTGGTGGGCGACCTCGGCGGGCTCCTTGTAGGCGCCCTTCACCAACCGTACGCGACTGCCGTTCGCGGCGAGGCGGCGCGCGTCCCGCTCCGTGCGGAAGAGGTAGGCCTGGATGACGCAGCCGGTCTGCGGGAAGTCCTTCCGCAGGTCGTCGTGGATGGCGAACATCGAGTCGAGGGTGGTGTGGTCCTCGGCGTCGAGGGTGACCGTGGTGCCGATGGCGGCGGCGGCCTCGACGACCGGGCGGACGTTGGCGAGCGCGAGTTCGTGACCGCCGGGGAGCGCCTGGCCGAACATGGAGAGCTTCACCGACATCTCGGCGCGGGTGCCGAGCTCCAGCGGGCCGAGGCGGCCGATCAGCTCCAGGTAGGCGTCGCGCGCGGCGGTGGCCTGCTCGGGGGTGGTGATGTCCTCGCCGACGACGTCCATCGTCAGTTCCAGGCCGTTGCCGGTGAGCTCGTCGATGACGGGCAGGATCTCGTCCACGGTCTCACCGGGGATGAAGCGGTCGACGACCTGCTTGGTCACCGGGGCCGCCGAGACGAGGCGACGCATCCGGTCACTGCGTGAGGCGGCGAGAATCACGGGACCCAGCACGGGGCACCTCCACAAGCTGCGAAACGGCCGCCACCCGGTGTTCCGGGTACGGCACGGAGAACCACCGTGAAACCTAGGGATTCCTTCGAGCGTGGACCATCGACAGCTGTCACGCATCCGTGCCGCCGATCTCAGACAGTTGTATGAAGGCCGCGCGGTTCTGCGGGACAATGCGGGGGTGACGTCGGAACACAGGAGCGACTACCAGGAACTGGTGGACGAGATCTCGGAGCTGCTGGGCGCCCCGGCGACCCTGGAGAACCGCGACTTCGAGCTGATCGCGTTCGGGGCGTACGACAGCGAGGGCGAGCTCGATCCGTCCGCGCTGGACCCGGTGCGCACCCGCTCGATCCTGACCCGCCGCTCGACGGCCGCCGTCCGCACCTGGTTCGAGGGTTTCGGCATCACGCGCGCGACCGGTCCGGTGCGCATCCCGCGCACCCCGGAGGCGGGGGTGCACCGCGGACGCGTCTGCCTCCCGGTACGCCATCGGGGTGTCGTCCTCGGTTACGTCTGGCTGCTCGACTACGATCCGGGCCCCTCCGAGGAGCAGCTGGCGGCGGCGATGGGGGTGACCACCCGGATCGGGGCGCTGCTCGCCGACGAGGCGCAGCACGGTGCCGATCTGACCCGCGAGCTGCGGGCGGTGCTCGGGGCGGAGCGCGACGGGCAGCGCGATCTGGCGGTCGCCGAGCTCCGCGCCGCCCTCGGCGGCCGCGCCGACGGCCCGTACACGCTGGTGTGCGTGGCCCCGTGGCCCTCCGCCGATCCCGAGGACGCCCCGTCGGTGCGCACGGTGCCGGGCGCCGCGGCCCTGTGCACCCTGCCGTGGGGGTCCGCGGACGTGTCCCTGGCCCTGCTGGTGCGGCTGCGCGCCTCGGACGCGCCGGCCCCGGCGACGACGGCCGCCGGCCGGCTCCTGGAGCGGGCCCGCCCGCGCGGTGCCGGACCCCGGCCCGCCGTCACCGGCCCGGCCGCGACTCCTCCGGCGGCTGCCCCCGCCGCCGGGATCGCCACGCCCCGCTCCGGTCTCGCCGGTCTGGGCGCCGCCTGGGGCGAGGCGTCCGCGGCGGCGCGCGCGGCCCTGGCCGAGCCCCGGCTGGGCCCGGTCGCCCACTGGTCGTCGATCGGCCCCTACCGGCTGCTGACCGCGCTGCCCCGCCGGGCCGCCCCCGACCCCGCCGTCGGCCCGCTGCTCCTTCCGGCGCACCGGGAACTCGCCCGTACCGCCGAGACCTACCTCGACCACGCGGGCCAGGCCGGCCGCACGGCCGCCGAGCTGGGCATCCACCGCCAGACCCTGTACTACCGCCTGTCCCGGATCGGGCAGGTCACGGGCCTCGACCTGGACGACGGCGAGGACCGGCTGCTGCTGCACATGGCCCTGAAGGCGCGCCGGCTGTGACCGGCCCGAGGACCGTCACCGCCGGTCGGCGGCCCCGATCACCCGGCGGAGCCCCGCGGTGAGCCGGCCGGCGGCGGGCGCGCCCATGTGGTGACGGCGGGCTTCGTCACCGCCGCCCGCGGTTTCGTACCGCTGATGCTCGTGGACACGGACGCACTGGTGCTGGTGCTGGCCGGCTGCGGTGTCCTCGCCTCGGGGGTCACCATGGTGGTGTCCCGGATCACGGATCTCGCGCTGGGCGCCGCCCCGGTGGAGCGTGCGGGCTCGGCCTCCTCCCTGAGGGAGACGGGCGCGGAGTTCGGCGGCGCACTGGGCACGGCGGTCCTCGGCTCCATCGGGACCGCCGTCCACCGCCACGGCGTCCCGGACACGGCTCCGGCCGCGGCCCGCGAGACGCTGGGCGGCGCGCCGGCCGCGGCCGGCCGGCTGCCGGGGCGCGCGGGGGACGCCCTGGCCGCGGCGGCCCGGGCGGCGTTCGCCCAGGGCATGCAGGCCGCGGCGATCGCGGCGGCGGGCGTCCTCGCGGCGGGGGCGGTGCCGGCGGCCGTGACGCTGCGGGGAGTCCCCGTACGGGAGGGGCCGCCGCGGCACAGGCCGAGGAAGCGGCCGTCTGAGCGGGACGACGCGAAAGGCGCCGGGCGACCGCACGGCCGGTGCGGTCGCCCGGCGCCTTTCGGGCCGGACGGGACCCGGGGGCGAGGCCCCCGGGGACGGCGGTCTCAGACGAGTTCCACCGAGCGGGCCGAGGTGGCGCCGATCTCCGCCGCGACCTCGGCGAGCACCGCGGGGGGCACCGTGTCGTCGACCGTCAGGACGGCGAGGGCCTCGCCGCCGGCCGCGGCCCGCGCGACCTGCATGCCGGCGATGTTGATGCCGGCCTCGCCGAAGACCCGGCCCACGGTGCCGACGACACCCGGCCGGTCCTCGTAGCGCAGGACGGCCATGTGGTCCGCGAGCGCGAGGTCCACGTCGTAGTCGCCGACCGCGACGATCTTCTGGACGTTCTTGTGGCCGGCCAGCGTGCCGGAGACCGCGATCTCCTCGCCGTCGGCCAGGGTGCCGCGCACCGTGACGACGTTGCGGTGGTCGGCGGACTCGGAGCTGGTGGTCAGCCGGACCTCGACACCCCGCTCCTGCGCGAACAGCGGCGCGTTCACGTAGGAGACCGTCTCGTCGACGACGTCCTCGAAGACGCCCTTGAGCGCGGAGAGCTCCAGCACCTTCACGTCGTGCTGGGTGATCTCGCCGTACACCTCGACGTCGAGGCGGACCGCGACCTCGCCGGCCAGCGCGGTGAAGATCCGACCGAGGCGCTCGGCGAGCGGCAGGCCCGGCTTGACGTCCTCGGCGATGACCCCGCCCTGCACGTTCACCGCGTCCGGGACCAGCTCGCCGGCGAGCGCGAGGCGCACCGAGCGGGCGACGGCGATGCCGGCCTTCTCCTGCGCCTCGTCGGTGGACGCGCCGAGGTGCGGGGTGCACACGACCTGGTCGAACTCGAAGAGCGGCGAGTCCGTGCAGGGCTCCTTCGCGTACACGTCCAGGCCGGCGCCGGCGACCCGGCCCTCCTTGAGCGCCGCGTACAGCGCCTGCTCGTCGACGATGCCGCCGCGCGCGGCGTTGATGACACGCACGCCCGGCTTGACCTTGCGCAGCGCCTCGTCGCCGATCAGGCCGAGCGTCTCGGGGGTCTTGGGCAGGTGGACGGTGATGAAGTCGGAGACCTCGAGCAGCTCGTCCAGCGTCAGCACCTTGACGCCCATCTGCGCGGCCCGGGCGGGCTGCACGTAGGGGTCGTAGGCGACGACCTTCATGCCGAAGGCGGACATGCGCTGCGCGACGAGGGCGCCGATCCGTCCCAGGCCCACGACGCCGAGGGTCTTCTCGGCGAGCTCGACGCCCGTGTACTTGCTGCGCTTCCACTCGTGGTTCTTCAGCGCGGCGTTGGCCTGCGGGATGTTGCGCGCGGTGGCGATGATCAGCCCGCACGCGAGTTCCGCGGCGGTCACGATGTTCGAGGTGGGCGCGTTGACCACCATCACGCCGGCCTTGGTGGCGGCGGAGACGTCGACGTTGTCCAGGCCGACGCCGGCCCGCGCGACGACCTTGAGCTTCTTCGCGGTGGCGATGGCCTCGGCGTCGACCTTGGTGGCCGAGCGGATCAGGATCGCGTCCACGTCGGCGAGGGCGGGCAGCAGCTCCGCCCGGTCCGCGCCGTTGCAGTGGCGGATCTCGAAGTCCGGGCCGAGCGCGTCCACGGTCGCGGGCGACAGCTCTTCGGCGATGAGTACGACAGGTTTCGAGCTCACGTGGGTCCTCACATGTCCAATGCGGACGGCCGTCCCGACGGCCGCATGCGGTGGAGGGGAGCGGCGCCGGGGTGTGCCTGCAATTCCTCGGTGTCGCTGTAGCCGCGTGGAAGACGCACGACGCTGTGGGCCTGACGCGTATGGTGCAGCAGTGTAGTGGCGCCGGGACGTCGTCCTGCGTCACCGCGGAAGGATCATCCGTAAGTGGCCGGAGCGGCCTGCCGACGGAAGACCCCGCCCCTGTGGCGGTGGTGGAGCGGCGGCGGAGCGGGGGTTCGGGAGCGGGCCCCGGCGGGGCCCGCCCGAAGGGCTCCGCGGCGGCGCCGGCTCAGCGCGCGGCACCGCCCCGGAGCGCTCGGCTCACGCCTCTTCGTCGACCCAGCTCATGAGCTTGCGCAGCTCCTTGCCGGTGGTCTCCAGCAGGTGCTCGCTGTCCTGCTTCTTGTACTCGTTGTACTTCTTCAGCCCGCCGTGGTACTCGTCCATCCACTGCTGGGCGAAGGTGCCGTCCTGGATCTCGGCGAGGACCTTCTTCATCTCGGCCTTGGTCGCGTCGGTGATGATCCGCGGGCCGGTGACGTAGTCGCCCCACTCGGCGGTCTCGGAGATCGACCAGCGCATCTTCTCCAGGCCGCCCTCGTACATGAGGTCGACGATCAGCTTCAGCTCGTGCAGGCACTCGAAGTAGGCGATCTCGGGCTGGTAGCCCGCCTCGGTCAGCGTCTCGAAGCCCGCCTTGACCAGTGCCGCGGTGCCACCGCAGAGGACGGCCTGCTCACCGAACAGGTCGGTCTCCGTCTCCTCGCTGAAGGTCGTCTTGATGACGCCCGCGCGGGTGCCGCCGATGCCCTTGGAGTACGACAGGGCGAGCGCGAAGGCGTTGCCGGAGGCGTCCTGCTCGACGGCGGCGATACAGGGAACGCCGCGGCCCTCCTCGTACTGGCGGCGCACCAGGTGGCCCGGGCCCTTCGGGGCGACCATGCAGACGTCGACGCCGGCCGGGGGCTTGATGAAGCCGTAGCGGATGTTCAGGCCGTGACCGAAGAACAGGGCGTCGCCGTCCTTCAGGTTGTCCTTGATGTGCTCCTCGTAGACCTGGGCCTGGATCGGGTCCGGGACCAGGATCATGATGACGTCGGCCTCGGCGGCGGCCTCGGAGGGGCTCACCACGCGCAGGCCCTGCTCCTCGGCCTTGGCCTTGGACTTGGAGCCCTCGTGCAGACCGACGCGCACGTCGACACCGGAGTCGCGCAGCGACAGGGCGTGGGCGTGGCCCTGGCTGCCGTAACCGATGACCGCGACCTTGCGGCCCTGGATGATGGACAGGTCGGCGTCGGCGTCGTAGAACAGCTCGGCCACTTTGGGTTCTCTCCTTGTGTGCAGGTGTCGCGTCCCACCGTATGACGGCGGGGGGAGGGGAGGTTTCGGAGTCTCGGGATACGGGCGGCCGGTGTGTCGCGGCCGCCCGTTCCCCGTCTTACGCGGACCGGTCGAGCGCGCGGAGCGAACGGTCGGTGATCGAACGCGCGCCACGGCCGATCGCGATCGTGCCGGACTGGACCAGTTCCTTGATGCCGAACGGTTCCAGCATCTTCAGCATGGCGGACAGCTTGTCGCTGCTGCCGGTGGCCTCGATGGTCACGGCCTCCGGGGAGACGTCCACGGTCTTGGCGCGGAACAGCTGGACGATCTCGACGATCTGGGAGCGCGTCTCGTTGTCGGCGCGCACCTTCACCAGGACGAGTTCGCGCTGGACGGCCTGCCCGGGTTCGAGCTCGACGATCTTCAACACGTTGACGAGCTTGTTGAGCTGCTTGGTCACCTGCTCCAGCGGGAACTCCTCGACGCTCACCACGATGGTGATGCGGGAGATGTCCGGGTGCTCGGTGACGC
This sequence comes from Streptomyces prasinopilosus, assembly GCF_001419695.1. Classification (GTDB taxonomy): domain Bacteria; phylum Actinomycetota; class Actinomycetes; order Streptomycetales; family Streptomycetaceae; genus Streptomyces; species Streptomyces prasinopilosus. The sequence goes on along the minus strand of NZ_LIRG01000065.1, from coordinate 3,771 downwards.
CCACGGCGAGCGAGTCGATGTTGAAGCCGCGGCGGGAGAACAGCGCGGCGATCCTGGCCAGGATGCCGGGGGTGTTCTCCACCAGGACGGAGAGCGTGTGCTTGGACATGTCGTGTTTCCTCTTCGCTCTTCCCGGCTCAGTCGTCTTCGTTGTCGCCGAAGTCGGGGCGGACGTCGCGGGCGGCCATGACCTCGTCGTTGGAGGTGCCGGCGGCGACCATCGGCCACACCATGGCGTCCTCGTGGACGATGAAGTCCACGACGACCGGGCGGTCGTTGACGGAGTTCGCCTCCTCGATGACCTTGTCGAGGTCCGCCGGGTCCTCGCAGCGGATCGCGTAGCAGCCCATGGCCTCCGCCAGCTTGACGAAGTCGGGCACGCGGGTGCCGGCGCTCTTCTCGGCGGGGTCCGCGCCGGGGCCGGAGTGCAGCACGGTGTTGGAGTAGCGCTGGTTGTAGAACAGGGTCTGCCACTGGCGGACCATCCCGAGGGCGCCGTTGTTGATGATGGCGACCTTGATCGGGATGTTGTTCAGGGCGCAGGTGGTGAGTTCCTGGTTGGTCATCTGGAAGCAGCCGTCGCCGTCGATCGCCCAGACGGTCCGGTCGGGCCGCCCGGCCTTGGCGCCCATGGCCGCCGGGACGGCGTAGCCCATGGTTCCGGCACCGCCGGAGTTCAGCCAGGTGGCGGGCTTCTCGTACTGGACGAAGTGCGCGGCCCACATCTGGTGCTGGCCGACGCCGGCGGCGAAGATCGTGTCCTCGGGCGCCAGCTGTCCGATGCGCTCGATGACCTGCTGCGGGGAGAGCGAGCCGTCCTCGGGCAGGTCGTAGCCCAGGGGGTAGGTGTCGCGCCAGCGGCTCAGGTCCCTCCACCAGGCGGTGTGGTCGCCCCGGTGGCCCTCGGCGTGCTCCTTGCGGACGGCCTGGACGAGGTCGGTGAGGACCTCGCGGGCGTCGCCGACGATCGGCACGTCGGCGGCCCGGTTCTTGCCGATCTCGGCCGGGTCGATGTCGGCGTGGACGATCTTCGCGTGGGGGGCGAAGCTGTCCAGCCTGCCGGTGACGCGGTCGTCGAAACGGGCTCCGAGGGCGACGATCAGGTCGGCCTTCTGCAGCGCGGTGACGGCGGTGACCGAACCGTGCATGCCCGGCATTCCCACGTGCAGCGGGTGGCTGTCGGGGAACGCTCCGAGTCCCATCAGGGTGGTGGTGACGGGGGCCTCGGTGAGTTCCGCCAGGATCCTCAGCTCCGCGGTGGCGCGGGCCTTGATGACACCGCCGCCGACGTAGAGGACCGGCCGCTTCGCGGAGGTGAGGAGCTTGGCGGCCTCGCGGATCTGCTTGGCGTGCGGCTTGGTGACGGGCCGGTAGCCGGGCAGGTCCATGGTGGGCGGCCAGGAGAAGATGGTCCGCGCCTGGAGCGCGTCCTTGGCGATGTCCACGAGCACCGGGCCGGGGCGGCCGGTGGCGGCGATGTGGAAGGCCTGCGCGATCACCCGCGGGATGTCCTCGGCCTTGGTGACCAGGAAGTTGTGCTTGGTGATCGGCATGGTGATGCCGACGATGTCCGCTTCCTGGAAGGCGTCCGTGCCGATCGCCTTGGAGGCGACCTGCCCGGTGATCGCGACCAGCGGCACGGAGTCCATGTGCGCGTCGGCGATCGGGGTGACCAGGTTGGTGGCGCCGGGGCCCGAGGTGGCCATGCAGACGCCGACCCTGCCGGTGGCCTGCGCGTACCCGGTGGCCGCGTGGCCCGCGCCCTGCTCGTGCCGCACCAGGACGTGGCGCACCCGGACGGAGTCCATCAGCGGGTCGTAGGCGGGAAGGATCGCACCGCCGGGAATGCCGAATACCGTGTCGGCGCCGACCTCCTCGAGCGAGCGGATGAGGGACTGCGCGCCCGTGACGCTCTCGGGGGCGGACTGCTGTCCTCCGGATCGGGGCCGCGGCTGCGGGTGGGCCCCGGTGGCCTGCTCGGTCATCGGCTTCTCTTCTCGATGCTGAGGGTTTTCGCGAGGTTCGCGTGGTGTGCGTGGACGGTGCGAGAGGTGCTGGTGCAACAAAAAACCCCTCGTGCCATGAGGCAAGCGAGGGGAGCGCGTCGGGCGGGGGCGTTGAGCGGGCGATGCTCAGCGTCAGCCGACGCGCTGGCCAAGTACGAGAATTCGGGTGCGCATGGCATTGACCCTCCCCCCGGCGCGCACCGACTGTCAAGTGGGTGGGACGGGAGTCTCATCATGTGAGCGCAGGACCACGCCGTTCCGGAGCATCGAGGCCATCCCCGACGCGTACCCGCCGGGGCTGTTGGAGACTCCTGGAGCACCGCCCGCGTACACGGGTTCGGCCGGTCCGTCGGGCACCGGGTAGCGGCCGGCGCGCAGTGCCCTGCGCAGCCGGTACTCGTCCAGCGGTGCGGAGAAGGCCATGCCCTGCCCGTGCGTGCACCCCATCGCGCGCAGGGCGACGACCTGCTCGGGCAGGTCCACCCCTTCGGCCACGGACTGCATGCCCAGGTCGCCGGCGATCCGCAGCAGTCCACCGGTGATCTTGTGCAGCCGCGCGGACTCGACCACGCCCTCGACCAGGGTGCGGTCGAGTTTCAGTACGTCGACGGGGAGCCGGCGCAGGGCGGTGATCGCCGCGCAGCCGTTGCCGAAGCCGTCCAGCGCGATCCGGACGCCGACCCGCTTGAGGGCGGTCAGCCGGCGCTCCAGCTCGTCCAGGCAGACCCGCGCGTCGGCCTCGGCCACCTCGACGACCAGCGAGCCGGAGGGCAGCCCGTACCGGGTGAGCAGGGCCTCGATCGAGCCGAGCGGCAGTGACCGGTCCAGCAGCCGGCGCGCACCGATCCGGACCGCCACGGGTACCGCCGCTCCCGTCGCCTGCCGTTCGGCGGCCTGCTCGACGGCCTCCTCGAGGAGCCAGCGGCCCAGCTCGGCCGTCTTCTCGCTGTCCTCGGCGACCCGCAGGAACTCCGCGGGGGTGAAGAGCACGCCCTGTGAGGAACGCCAGCGCGCCTGGGCGCAGACCGAGGTGATCCTGCCGTCCTGGAGGGACACCACCGGCTGGTGCAGCAGCGCGAACTCGCCGTCGTGCAGCGCGGCGCGCAGCCGGGTGGCGAGTTCCGCCCTGCGGGCGACGTCCTGCTGCATCTGCGGCCGGTACAGCTCCACCCGGCCCTTGCCGGCCGCCTTGGCCCGGTACATGGCGAGGTCCGCGTTGCGCAGCAGCTCACCGGCGCCGAGGGCCGGTTCGGCGAAGGCGACGCCGATGGAGGCGTTGACCCGGACATCGTTGCCGTCGATGAGGTAGGGCTGGGAAAGGGTCACCCTGAGGCGGTCGGCGAGTTCCAGGATGTGCCGCTCGCGGGCCTCCCGGTCGCGGGTGCCGTCGCCCACGATCAGGGCGGCGAACTCGTCGCCGCCCAGCCGGGAGGCGGTGTCGCCCTTGCGGACCGCGTCCCGCAGTCTGCGGGCGGCGTGGATCAGCAGTTCGTCGCCCGCCTGGTGGCCGATGGTGTCGTTGACGGCCTTGAAGCCGTCGAGGTNNCGGCGCCGCGGTCGGAGGCCCGGCGTCCGGACAGGGCCTGCTGGACGCGCCGGGTGAACAGGGCGCGGTTGGGCAGGTCGGTGAGCGGGTCGTGCTCGGCGTTGTGCTGGAGCTGTGCCTGGAGCCGTACGCGCTCGGTGACGTCCCGGCTGTTGAAGATGAGGCCGCCGTGGTGCCGGTTGACGGTGGACTCCACGTTCAGCCAGCCTCCCCCGCTCC
>NZ_LIRG01000649.1 GCF_001419695.1 Streptomyces prasinopilosus | reverse complement strand
CCGCCCCCGCTTGGAAGGCCAACCGGCTCCGCCCACCGGCCCGCGCGCCGCCGAACCGAGCAGCGCCCGGCCAGCCGTGGGCGATCCGACAGGCGCCGCCCGTCAGGGCGTCGTCACTGCTCTTCGCTCGAACCGATTCCCCGCCGGCGGAACGCACCCCAGTGCCGACCCGACCCCGGAGCGGCCCGGTATCCGCATCTACGCCCCACCGGTCTACCGCCACCACTACGACGGCGCCCGCTGGTCCACACGGCACGGCGGCATCCCCACCGCCGCCTACACCTGCCCCTGCGGACAGACCCGCGCCGCCCGTGGGCAGGACGCCGTAGTCGCCCTGGTCACCGAATACGAGGCACACCGGTCCGGCTGCGCCGGAACGCCCGCCATGCCGGAACGGAGGAACGCCGCATGACCCCCACCACGATCGACGGAACCGCACTGCTGGACGAGGTGGAAGCCTTCCACCGACGGTTCAACGTCTTCCCCACCGAGGCCGCGTTCGTCGCCGTCGCGCTGTGGGACGCTCACGCGCACCTGCTCGACTGCTTCGACTCCACCCCCCGCATCGCCTTCCTGTCCCCCGAACCGGGGTCCGGCAAGACCAGGGCGCTGGAGATCGTCGAGACGCTGGTCCCGCAACCCATGACGGCCGTCAACGCCTCCGCCGCCGCCCTGTTCCGGTCCGTCTCCGCTGGCACCGGCAAGCCGACTATCCTGTTCGACGAGATCGACACCATCTTCGGCCCCAAGGCCGGGGACAACGAGGAACTGCGCGGGTTCCTCAACGCAGGCCACCGCCGGACCGGGGTCACGTACCGATGTATCGGTGACGGTGGACAGCAGACCGTTCAGGCGTTCCCCTCGTACTGTGCGGTCGCGGTCGCCGGTCTCGGCTCCCTGCCGGACACGATCCTGAGCCGCTCCGTCATTATCCGCATGCGCCGCCGCGCCAGGAACGAGAAGGTCGAACCCTTCCGGGCCCGCGTCCACGAAGCCGAGGGACACGCCCTGCGGGACCGACTCGCCGCGTGGGCGGAACAGGCGCGCGAGCACGTCATGGGGGCGTGGCCGGACATGCCCAACGGGGTCACCGACCGGCCGGCGGACGTATGGGAACCCCTCCTCGCCGTCGCCGACGCCATTGGCGGCCACTGGCCCGACCGGGCCCGCCAAGCATGCGTGACCCTGGTCAAAGCCTCCCAGGCCAACGACAAAGGCAGCCTCGGAGTCCGGCTGCTCACCGACCTCCGCGATCACGTCATGGTCGGTATCGATCGGCTGCCCACCGTCGCCATCCTGGACCGGCTCAACGCCCTTGATGACGCCCCATGGGCAGACCTGTACGGCAAGCCGTTGGACAACCGGCGCCTGTCCAAGATGCTGGCCGAGTACATGACGGTGGACAACGAGCCGATCGCGTCCCGCAACATCAAGACCGCCGGGAGCGTCCTCAAGGGCTATTACGCCGCCGATCTGACCGACGCGTGGGCCCGCTACTGCCCCCCACCCCCGGAAAGTCCGCTACCTCCGCTACCCGGCACCGAAAACGCAGTCTGACCAGTAACAACGCGGTAGCGGCAACCGGTCCCGGTTGCCGCTACCCATCCGCTACCGCTACCCCTTCCCGCTACCTCCAACAGGCCCCTGACCTGCGAGGTAGCGGCGGTAGCGGAAGTAGCGGACCTCAGAGCCCCTCCCTGGACGACTCATCCCCGAGAAGGAGTTACAGCCTTGGCCGGCACCGAAAAGCTCAAGCTCCGTGAAGTCCTCGAAGAGATCGAGATGAGCCGCGCCGCCTTCTACCGCATGCGCGCCCGTGGTAAGGCCCCCAAGCTCATCAAGCTCCCGAACGGACAGCTCCGCTGCCGCCGCAGCGACCTTGATGCCTGGTGGTCGTCAATGGAAGACGCCACCTGATCGACCACCATCCGCACACACCAGACACGAGGGGCCCGCTTCCAGTGGGCCCCTCTGGAGTTTGCATGCCACTCACGTACGACGTTCGCCTCTACTCCATCGAGATCCGCAAAGACCGGCCGAAGCCATACCGCCTTCGTTGGCTGGTCGGAGAGCGTAAGCACTCCAAGAGCTACACACTCAAGGCGCAGGCGGAAGGGCGCCGCTCGGAACTCATGTCCGCCGTGCGGCGCGGTGACCAGTTCGACGAAGAAACGGGCCTCCCAATCTCCGAGCTGCGCGCCAAACAGAACTCCATCACCTGGTACGAGCACAGCCGCGCTTACATCGACCGCAAATGGGTGCAAGCCCCAGCGAAATCACGGCGGAACTACGCCGACGCGCTGGCCACCATCACTCCCGCGCTCGTGAAGACAAGAGTGGGCATGCCGGACGCCGCGCTCATGCGGCAGGCGCTCTACGGGTGGGCGTACAACCGCAACCGCTGGAACGAGACCCCGCCGGACGACGTTGCTCGCGCCTTGGCTTGGGTCGCCAAGCACTCCATGCCGGTGTCCGCGCTGGAGGATTCCGCGACCGTACGCCTGGCCCTCGACGCCCTCACGCTGCGGCTGGACGGGAAAACAGCGTCACCGCGCACCGCGAAGCGGAAGCGTGCGTGCCTGAGTGACGTTCTGGGGCTCGCCGTGGAGGAGAAGTACTTCACCGTCCCGGTCAACCCGCTCGCGGCCGTGAAGTGGACCGCACCGAAGTCGGTAGAGGCGGTGGACCTCGAAAGCGTCGCCAATCCGCGTCAGGTGCGCGCCCTCCTGGCGGGAATCCGTGAGCAGGGGCCCCGCGGGCGGCATCTGGAGGCGTTCTTCGGCTGCCTGTACTACGCGGCCATGCGGCCGGCCGAAGCCGCCGGACTGCGCGCGGATCAGTGCCACCTCCCGGAAACGGGATGGGGCATGCTCACCCTGCGGCAGGGCATCGTCCGGGCCGGACGGAGCTGGACGAACGATGGGACGGCTCACGAGATGCGCCACCTCAAGGCCCGTGCCGAGAAGGATTCCCGACCGGTGCCCATCCCTCCGCACTTCGTCCGCATGCTGCGGCAGCACATCGCAGAGCAGGGCACAGCACCTGACGGCCGGCTCTTCCGGACGAACCGCAACGGTCCGCTACAGGAGACCGGCTACGGGGAGGTATGGGCGAAAGCCCGCCGGGACGTGCTGAGCGAGGCAGAGACAGCCTCGCTGCTGGCCCGGCGCCCATACGACCTGCGGCACGCCGGGGTGTCGTTCTGGCTCAGTTCTGGCGTGGACGCGATGGAGTGCGCCCGCCGCGCCGGCCACAGCATCGCAGTGCTGCACAAGGTGTACGCCAAGGTTCTCGACCAGACCCGGGAGCGTGCGAACAGCCGGATCGATGCGGCCCTACGGGAGTGGAACGAGCCCGAGTGATCATGCTCACCCGCGGGGGACACCTGGGGGACACGCACTGACCAACGGTGGGATACGAGCGGTACGAGGTGAGACACGTCCTCACCCCGGGCACGACGAATCGAACGGAGTCCCGCAACGAGAAACCCCCTCCGACCTGCCGTGATGGCTGGTCGGAGGGGGTCTTCCCCAGTGTGGCGGCGCCAGGATTCGAACCTGGGAAGGCTGAGCCGGCAGATTTACAGTCTGCTCCCTTTGGCCGCTCGGGCACACCGCCAAGGTCGCTGCCCTCGAACCGCCTTGCGGCGGTGCTCCGTGGCAACGACGTAAACGATACCTGATGGGGAGGGGTGCTCCGCCACCCGATTGATCGCCACCCGGGGACCCCGGGGTGGCTAGGCTTGTGTGGACGCGGCCCGGGACCGATGCCGGGCTCGAGGGCCGCCCTCATGCGCCGGTAGCCGGTACGCATCCGGATCCCGGCCCCCTACACAACCCGATACAAGGAGCCACAGGACATGGCCGACTCCAGTTTCGACATCGTCTCGAAGGTCGAGCGGCAGGAGGTCGACAACGCCCTCAACCAGACCGCCAAGGAGATCTCGCAGCGCTACGACTTCAAGGGTGTGGGCGCCTCGATCTCGTGGTCCGGGGAGAAGATCCTCCTGGAGGCGAACTCCGAGGACCGGGTGAAGGCCGTCCTCGACGTCTTCCAGTCCAAGCTGATCAAGCGGGGCATCTCGCTGAAGTCCCTGGACGCCGGTGAGCCGCAGCTCTCCGGCAAGGAGTACAAGCTCTTCGCGTCGATCCAGGAGGGCATCTCCCAGGAGAACGCGAAGAAGGTGGCGAAGCTCATCCGGGACGAGGGCCCCAAGGGCGTGAAGGCTCAGGTGCAGGGCGAGGAACTCCGGGTCTCCTCCAAGAGCCGTGACGACCTTCAGGCCGTCATCTCCCTGCTCAAGGGCCAGGACTTCGACTTCGACCTGCAGTTCGTGAACTACCGCTAGGTCCGTCCGAGCGGAGGGTGAATCCGCGGGCGCCGCGGGCGCCGCGGGCGCCGCGTGCGTACGTGGATGCACGCAGGGGGAGGGCGGGTGTCTTCGGGCGCCCGCCCTTCCGGTCGGTGGCTGTTTCCCGGGAGGCCGGCGGCGTCGGCCGCTGGAGCGGCCGAAGAGGAGCCGCGCGCGCTCGGGAGACGCCGGGGGCCGCCTGCCGCGGTGGTCCGGGTGACACCGGCGTGGAAGTCCTCGGTGATCGGGCGGCCCGGCCGACGGGCGCGGGCCCGGCCACCGGTGAATGCTCCGGTGAGGCCGGGAGGGGTCTCCCGATGGGGCCTTCGGGGGCGCGGCCCGGCAGCGGGGACCTGCGACCGTTCCGGCCGGCGGCTTCAGACCGGCCCGCTCGGTGATCGTCGCGTCCTGTCCCCCGCCCCTCCCCGCGTCTGCTCCTGCCCCTGTCCTTCCTTCTCGTATCGCGCTCCCGCCCCGGGGCGGTCGGTGGGACCCGCGTCCGGTGTTCCCCGTTCACGCCGTGTTGGGGCGGAGGACGGCGTGATGGCGTGTGACGGTTCCCGTGGTCAGTAGGGTGCGGCTTCATGACAGCCCGCTCCGGTTCCGAACTGCGCCGCACGCTCGGTGTGGGGGACGCCGTCGTCATCGGTCTCGGCTCCATGGTGGGGGCCGGGATCTTCGCCGCTCTGGCGCCCGCGGCACAGGCGGCCGGTTCCGGACTGCTCCTCGGGCTCGCGGCCGCCGCCGTGGTCGCCTACTGCAACGCCATGTCGTCGGCGCGCCTGGCCGCGCTGTACCCCGAATCGGGCGGCACCTACGTCTACGGGCGGGAGCGGCTCGGGGAGTTCTGGGGGTACCTCGCGGGCTGGGCGTTCGTGGTCGGGAAGACCGCCTCCTGTGCGGCGATGGCGCTCACGGTGGGCGCGTACCTCTGGCCGGGGCAGGCCCACGCCGTGGCGGTCGCGGCCGTCGTGGCGCTGACCGCGGTGAACTACGGCGGTGTGCGGAAGTCCGCGTGGCTGACACGGGTGATCGTGGCCGTCGTCCTCGCCGTCCTCGCTGCCGTGGTGGTCGCGTGCCTGGCCTCGGGGCAGTCCGATGCCGGACGCCTGTCCTTCACGGCACCGGGCGGCACGGGCGGCGTCCTCCAGGCCGCCGGTCTGCTGTTCTTCGCCTTCGCCGGGTACGCCCGGATCGCGACCCTCGGTGAGGAGGTACGGGATCCGGCGCGCACCGTCCGGCGTGCGATCCCGCTGGCGCTGGGCATCGCCCTGGTCGTGTACGTGGCCGTCGCGGTCGCCGTCCTCTCGGTGCTGGGGGCACGGGGGCTGGGTGATTCGGGCGCGCCGCTGGCCGACGCGGTGCGGGCGGCCGGGGTTCCGGAACTGGCGCCGGCGGTACGGGCGGGGGCGGCCGCGGCCGCACTGGGTTCGCTGCTCGCCCTGATCCTGGGTGTCTCGCGGACGGTGCTGGCCATGGCCCGTGACCGGCATCTGCCGGGCTCCCTGTCCGCCGTCCACCCCCGGTTCCGGGTGCCGCACCGGGCGGAGGCGGCCGTGGGAGCGGTGGTCGCCGTCCTGGCCGCCACCGTGGACGTGCGGGGCGCGATCGGGTTCTCCTCCTTCGGGGTGCTGGTGTACTACGCGGTGGCCAACGCGTCGGCCTGGACACTCCGGCCCGGTCCGGTGGCTCGGGTACTGCCGGCGGTCGGGCTCGCCGGGTGTCTCGTCCTGGCGTTCTCGCTGCCGGGGACGTCCGTGGTCCTCGGCACGGGAGTGCTGGCGGTGGGTACGGCTGTCTACGGCGTCCGGCGGTGGAGGG
>NZ_LIRG01000648.1 GCF_001419695.1 Streptomyces prasinopilosus | reverse complement strand
CGGCGACGACGACCTCGACGCCGGCCGGCTCGGCCCGGGTCCGGATGACGGCGACGGTCTGCGGCAGCGCGTCCGCGTCGACCAGGAACAGGCCCTTCTTGTTCTTGCCCATGCGGCGCGACAGCGCCATCGCCTCGGCGGCCGCGGTGCCCTCGTCGAGCAGGGAGGCTCCGGAGGTCGGGAGGCCGGTGAGTTCGGCGACCACGGTCTGGAAGTTCAGCAGCGCCTCGAGCCGCCCCTGCGAGATCTCCGGCTGGTACGGCGTGTAGGCCGTGTACCAGGCGGGGTTCTCCATGACGTTCCGCAGGATGACGGGCGGCGTGAAGGTCCCGTAGTACCCCAGCCCGATCATGGAGCCGAGCACCTCGTTGCGGTCGGCCAGCGACCGCAGCTCGGCCAGCACCTCGGGCTCGGTCCGGGCTCCCGGCAGGTCCAGCGCGTCTGCGTTCTTGATCACATCCGGGACCGCGGCGGCCGTCAGCTCCTCGAGCGAGCCGTAGCCGACCTGCGCGAGCATCTTGGCGCGGGCCTCGTGGTCGGGGCCGATGTGACGCTGCTCGAAGGGCGTTCCCTGTTCGAGCTCGGAGAGGGGAATGCGATGGGCGGTCATGTGCGGAGGCCTCCTGGTCCGACGACCTTCGAGGGGCACCACGGCGGGTGCCCGGACGGCCTCCCCCTCTGTCATCTCAACCTGAGAGCTTCACCGGCCGCCCGGGGCGGCCGGCTTTCACCGTCGGTGAGAGCGGGAGCCGTCGACACCCGCTCTGCTTTCCAGAGTGACCTCGTCCATGCGGTACGTGGGCCTGAGAGATTCCGGGGAGGATTTGCTCCTTCGGCGCCCTCCGATGGTGCGCAGAGGACTCTCCCGCACGGGGTCAGCAGCCGCTGTCAGGGTACCAGCGAGGGCAAGACCCCGGCTTTCGAGTGGCCGCCCCGCCGATTGTGCCGTTGTGTAGTGCTGACGAATCCTTGCGACCCGTGGAGGGCCCGTGCAGACCGACATCGATCCGCGCAACCTGATCGGCCGCAAGGCGTTCGACCGCAACGGCAACCGGATCGGCACGGTCGACGAGGTCTACCTCGACGACGCCACCGGTGTGCCGGAGTGGGCCGCGATACGCACCGGCCTGTTCAGCAGGGACGCCTTCGTCCCCCTGGAGCCGAGCGAGCTGATCGACGGCAGCCTCCACATCCCCTTCGAACGCGCTCTGATCAAGGACGCCCCCGACTTCGGTGTGGGTCGCCACCTCTCCCCGGAGCAGGAGCTCCAGCTCTACCACCACTACGGCCTGGACACGGGCACTCCTCCCCCGCTCCCGGACCACGACTTCGGCAGGCTCGCCGGCAGGGACGACTCCGCCTGACCGCGTCATCCGGGGCGCACCCGGGCCGCCGCCCCCGTACCGGCCCCCGGACCCCGG
>NZ_LIRG01000647.1 GCF_001419695.1 Streptomyces prasinopilosus | reverse complement strand
GCCGGCGGTGCCTGGCTGCCGCAGCCGCCCGGCTTCGCCGCGTACGCCGTCGAGGCGCAGGACGGGGTGGAGGCGCGCGGGGGCGTGCCGGGATCGACCCTGGAGCTCTACCGCACGGCCCTGCGCCTGCGCCGCAAACTCCAGGGGGGCGAGACGCTGACCTGGGAGGAGGACGTTCCCGCCGGGGTGCTGCGGTTCGACCGCAACGACGGCTGGCGCTGCGTGGCCAACCTGTCGGCCGTCCCGGGCGCCGTTCACGCGGGCTTCGATCCGGGTCTCCGGGACGTGCGGTCACGGCGCGCACGCCCCGCGCCCCCGCCGCCGGAGGGCCGGAGCGGGGGCGGCCCGGCCGCCGCCTCCGCGACAGCGGGGAGGGCCGGGGTGGGCCCCGAACTGCACAGGTGGGGACGCGACGGCCCGTCCCGGCCTTCCCTCCGGCCGCAATCCGTCATGACGGGGGGGTAACCGCGCCCGTCGGACGACCGAACGAGATATCGGGACATTCCGTGCGCTTTATCTCATTTCCTCCTCCATACTCAGAGCATGAGTACGGCAACGTATGAACTACTGGCCGCGGGCCAGAACGTGCTGAACCTGGGCGCGGCCTTCATCGGCGGCCTGGTCGTGGCCGGTGCGCTGATCTGGGCCGTCCGCATCGGCATGAAGGTCATGGACCAGGAGGAGAACCGCCCCCGCCCCGAGGACCAGCCGAGACTGCCGGAGACCGGCGCGGTCCACGAGATGCGGGAGATGCGGGAGCCGGACGAGATGCCGACGGCACCGAGGGACGGCGAACGCCTCATGCCCTACCAGCTCCACCACTCCGCCACCAGAACGGGAAAGGACCAGCAGCGCAAGCGCTGGCTGCCCGGATCGAGCGGCGCCTTCGGCAGCGGGGGTCCGGGACACGTGTGACCGGTGGAGTCCGGAGCCGGTCCGTGCGCGGACCGGCTCCGGACTCGTCGGCGGGCCCGCTCCGGCTCCGTCAGCGGCTCAGCCAGGCCGTCGTGTCCGGGGCCAGGCGGCCGTCCGTCAGGGGCGCGCTGGTCAGCAGGACCTCGCCCGCGGGCAGGGGGACCGGGACGGCCGACAGGTTGGCCACGCAGCGCCAGCCGTCGTTGCGGTCGAACCGCAGCACCCCGGCGGGAACGTCCTCCTCCCAGGTCAGCGTCTCGCCCCCCTGGAGTTTGCGGCGCAGGCGCAGGGCCGTGCGGTAGAGCTCCAGGGTCGATCCCGGCACGCCCCCGCGCGCCTCCACCCCGTCCTGCGCCTCGACGGCGTACGCGGCGAAGCCGGGCGGCTGCGGCAGCCAGGCACCGCCGGCGCCGAAGCCGTACGACGGTCCGGTCGTCGTCCACGGCAGGGGCACCCGGCAGCCGTCGCGGCCCTTGCGGACCCGGCCGCTCTGCTCCCAGACCGGGTCCTGGAGGACCTCCGCGGGCAGGTCGGCGACCTCGGGCAGGCCGAGTTCCTCGCCCTGGTACAGGTAGGCCGAGCCGGGCAGGGCCAGCATCAGCAGGGTCGCCGCGCGGGCCCGGCGCAGTCCGGCGGCGGCGTCGACGGCCGGGGCGCGTCCGCCGGACAGCAGCCAGGCGTCGGTGTCGGTGTCCGGGGGGAGCATCAGGCGTGAGGCGTGGCGTACGACGTCGTGGTTGGAGAGCACCCAGGTGGCCGGGGCGCCGGCCGCGCGGGCCGTCTCCAGCGAGCCGTCGATGACCTCGCGGAGCGCCCCGGCGTCCCAGGGGGCCTGCAGGTACTCGAAGTTGAAGGCCTGGCCCAGTTCGTCCGGGCGGGCGTACAGGGCGCGCCGGGCTCCGGGCACCCAGGCCTCGGCGACGGCGGTGCGGGGCGGGGAGTAGGCGTCGAAGATCTTCCGCCAGTCGCGGTAGATCTCGTGCACCTCGTCGCGGTCGAAGAAGGGGTGGGTGCCGGGCGCGAACCCGGCCAGGGCGGCGTCGCCGCTGCGTTCCGGGGTGCCGAGGTCGCGCAGGGGTTCGCCCAGGTCCTTGGCGAGGGCGTGCGCCACGTCGACGCGGAAGCCGTCCACGCCCCGGTCGGACCAGAACCGCAGGGTGGTGCGGAAGTCGGCGCGGACGTCCTGGTCGGCCCAGTTCAGGTCGGGCTGTTCGACGGCGAAGAGGTGCAGGTACCACTGCCCGTCGGGCACCCGCTGCCAGGCGCTGCCGCCGAAGACGGACTGCCAGTCGGTGGGCGGGCGCTCGCCCCCCGGGCCGCGGCCGTCGCGGAAGACGTAGCGGTCGCGGGCCGCGGAGCCGGGGCCGGCCCGCAGCGCCTCCTGGAACCAGACGTGCCGGTGGGAGGTGTGGTTGGGGACGATGTCGACGATGACCTTCAGCCCGAGGCGGTGGGCCTCGGCGACCAGCGCGTCGAAGTCGTCGAGGGTGCCGAGGCGCGGGTCCACGTCCCGCGGGTCGGCGACGTCGTAGCCGCCGTCGGCGAGTTCGGAGGGGTAGAAGGGGCTCAG
>NZ_LIRG01000646.1 GCF_001419695.1 Streptomyces prasinopilosus | reverse complement strand
CGCGGGGGACCGCCGGCCGTGACGGACACCGCCGGAACCCCTGCTTCCAGGGTCCGGCGGTCCGCTCCGGCCGGCAAGGGCCGGCCGGGGCACAGGAGGGGGCCGAGCGGCCTTCGGCGCCGTGCCACGCCGCGCGACACCGCGCGACGCCGCGTCACTCGGCGTGGCGTCGGCGCGCACCGTACCCCCGCAGCCCGTGCTCCGTGCACGCGCGCCGGTCCCCTCAGGGGCGGCCCTCCGGGTTCGGCCGCTGCCTCGGCGGGGCGGTCCGGCGCCGGGAGGGGATCCCCGCCAGGCCGTCCACCGCGCCGGGATGACCGACCGTGCCGAGACTGAGGAGCACGTGCCGCTCGGCGATCTGCGCGGCGGTGAGGGGGCCGTCGGCCCGGTACCAGTTGGCCACGCCCTGGCACATGATGAGCACGGCGCGGACCGCGTCGGCCGGGATGGGAGTGGTGAAGACGCCCCGCGCGATACCGGCCTCGACCGTGTCGAGCAGCATGTGTTCGAGATAGTCGCGCAGGGCCACGTACCGGGCCCGGTTGCCCGGCTCGAGACTGCGGATCTCGGTGTCCAGGAACGCCAGTCCCTTGCGGTTGGCCATGTAGAGCACGATCGACTCGACCATGGCGCAGAAGCGGGGGAGCGGTTCGTCGCCCGCCTCGGCCGCGGCGGCCCGGCAGCGGTCCAGGACGTCCTTCATCGACGTCTCCAGCAGCGTGGCGAGCAGGGCCTGCTTGTTCTCGTAGTGGTAGTAGAGCGCGGGGACGGTCACTCCCACCCGTCCGGCGATGTCCCGCACCGAGGTGCCGTGGTACCCGTGCTCGTTGAAGGCCTCCATGGTGTGCACGAGGATCGGGTGCAGGTCGAGCGGTCCGTAGGCGCTCCAGTGCGGTGCGTCAGCGGTCTCCTGGCGTGACTGCGTGCTCAACGGTGCTCCTCCGATGGATGGCCGGCGAGCGCCATGCTACGTCCGCCGGGCCCTCCCACACCCCCGATTCCCGCTTATCGACCGTTCAGTCGATCCCTTGGTCGCCGCCGCTCGGGGAGGGCGTCGAGGGGTTGTCCTGGGGGCTGCCTGCCGTACATCCGCCGAGAACACGGAATGAAGTCCCGTGCGAAGTCGCCGTGTTGCGGGCATTGACCACTCTTCCACCCCCCTCTACTTTCTTAGCGAGCGCTAAGTAGAGCCCCGTTCGGAGGGTGGCTGCCGCCCCTGCCGCGAAAGAGGGACCGATGAGCTCGACGAGTGACACCACCGCCCGCCCCGACGACATGACGGGACGTCAGGCGGTCCCGCCGCCCCGCCGTGCCGGTCCGCTGGCCGGAGTACGGGTGGTGGAACTGGCGGGGATAGGCCCCGCGCCCTTCGCCGGCATGCTCCTCGGCGACCTGGGGGCCGACGTCGTCCGCGTCGACCGCCCCGGCACGACGGCCCTCGGCGTCGAGCCCGCCCGGGACGTCACCAACCGCAACAAGCGCTCCGTCCTGGTCGACCTCAAGTCGGCCGACGGGCCGGGGACCGTACGGGACCTCGCCGCGCGCGCCGACATCCTGATCGAGGGGTACCGCCCGGGGGTCGCGGAGCGGCTGGGGGTCGGCCCGCGGCAGTGCCGGGCCGTCAACCCGGCCCTCGTGTACGGGCGGATGACCGGCTGGGGCCAGGACGGACCGCTCGCGCCCCGGGCGGGGCACGACATCGGCTACATCGCCACCGCGGGCGCGCTCGGCATGATCGGCGCGCCGGACGGACCGCCCGCGATCCCGGCCAACCTGCTCGGCGACTACGC
>NZ_LIRG01000645.1 GCF_001419695.1 Streptomyces prasinopilosus | reverse complement strand
GCCGTCCGCCGCGGGGGCGCCGAGGTGTCCGGCCATCGCGGACCGCGCCAGGCAGGTCGTCCGGGCGCCGCTCTTCGGTGCCGCCGCCTCCACCACCACGCGGGCGCTGTCCCTCACGCAGCCGAACGGCGCGGGCGCGCCGGCCTCCCCGGCGAGGTCGTTCGTGTTCCCCATGCCGCCGTCGCCGCCCGGCTACTCCCGGACCTGCCGTCCGCCCGGGGCCGAGGTGCGCGGGATCGTCCCCCGGGCGCCGACCGGCGCGTCCCGTTCGGCGAGCGGCCGCTCGTCACGGCCCACGACGAAACAGCCCCGGTGGCCCATGGGCCGGCGCTCCCCCGGTGGATCGGTTTCGGCTCGTCAGAGGACCACCACAGCCGCACGGAGGTCCGCAGGGACACGGCGTGATCCGTCCCGGGAAGGCCCTCCGCGACCCTCCCGGATCCACCGGGCGTGCCGGAACCGCCGTGTCCGGCCCGGCTCAGTCCACCTCGTCCGCCAGGCTCCGGAACTCCGCCCAGGACAGCGCCGGTTCGGCCGGGTCCCAGAGCTTCTGCGCGGTCGCCCGCAGCGGCATCCTGATCCCGGCCGCGACCTGCTCCTGGCTCTGCGCACCGGACAGGTCGCACCAGACGGCGAAGGACCCGCCGAGGATCAGGCCGTCGTACCGGGAGGGCACGGCGGTGGTGCCGCGCAGTACGCGCGGCGTCCACTGCTCGTAGATCCGCTCCCCCGTCGGGTAGACGAAGTCGTTCGGCTCGCCCAGCACGTAGTAGAGGAACTCGTCGTTGTAGTTGAGGACCTCGCGGCCCTCGGCCAGGTAGTCCGCCGGCTGGCGGGCGCCGATCTCCTTGCCGGTCCAGTAGGCGACCCGGATGTCCTTCGCGGCCCGCACCGAACCGCCCTCGAAGAAACCGTCGTTCCAGGCGCGGAGCGTGCGACCGTGGGCGCGGACGGTGTCGGCGCGGTCGTTGAGCCAGCTCGTGGCCAGGTCCTCGACGGTGGCGCCGGGACCGTGCTCCTTGCGCGCGGCGGCGGCGAGCCCCGGGAACGACGCTTCGGGGTCGGGCACCACCAGCGCCTGGTACTCGTCGGCGCCGAGGTGCCACTGCGAGCCGGGGAACAGCTGCGCGTACTCGTCCAGCAGGTCGTCGACGATCTCCGCGGACGCGGGATCGGAGATGTCGATCGCCCCGCGCACGGCCCCGCCGCCCGCGTCGCGCAGCTGGAGGCCGGGGTGGGCGGCGAGGACGGCGCCGAGGTGCCCGGGCGAGTCGATCTCGGGCACGACGGTGATGTGCCGACTCGCGGCGAGGTCGACGATCCGCTTGACCTGGGCCTTGGTCAGGTGCGGGTCGGACACGATCTCCGGGTGCGTGTCGGACTCGATGCGGAAGCTCTGGTCGTCGGAGAAGTGCAGGCCCAGTTCGTTGAACTTCAGGTCACCGAGTTCGCGGATCCGGTCCTCGATCCAGCCGGCGGTGAAGTGCTTGCGCGCGATGTCCAGCATCATCCCGCGCCGCGGCTTGGCGGGCTCGTCGCGCACGACCCCCTCGGGGGCGGTCCCGGCGCCGCGGATCTGCTGCTTGAGGGTGCGGGTGCCGTAGAAGACGCCCGCCTCGGCGGGGGCGCTGACGGTCACCCGTCCGCCCCGCACGGTCATCGTGTACGACTCGGGGTTCGCACCCTCGCCCCGGTTGAGTTCCAGGCGCAGGTCCCCGGCGCGCTCGTCGTCCTTCTCCCCCGCGTACGTCAGGCCCAGCTCGCCGGCCACGAGGCGGCCCTCGTCCGCCAGGGCCGGATCGCCGACGACCACCCGGTGGCCGCGCCCGGGCCGCCAGCCGGGGCCGCGCTCGGCACTGTGGTCACGGACGGCGGGGATGGTCCGGGGCGCCCGGGACAGGGGGTAGGAGCGGGTGGGGCTCGGCTCGGGCTCCCCGGACGGCGAACCCGCCGTGTCCCCGGAACGGGAGGCGGCGGGGCCGCCGTCGTCCGACGCCGTCCAGAGGCCGATGCCCACGCCGGACGCCGCGACCACCGCGCCCGCCGCGAGGGCCACGACCAGCGTCCGCCGCTGCCTCACCTGCCGCGGGGACGGCCGGCGCCTGTGCTGCCTGTGCTGACTCACACGCCCAACCTACGGCCCGTCCGGGTGAAGGGCGTCGAGGAGCTGTTCCGAAACTCTCCCGTCCGAGTGAATCTCGACTATCGATCGGACACGTCCTGGGCGCACTCGGTAACGTGTCGGCACAACTCTCACACCATCTGCCACTCCCTTCCCCCTCCTCCCCCACA
>NZ_LIRG01000644.1 GCF_001419695.1 Streptomyces prasinopilosus | reverse complement strand
GCCCATGTTCGCCTGGCGGCACGGCATGCGCCGGGACCGGAGGAAGCCGCCCGGCGCCCACGCCGCGGGCCGGCCCCCGGCCGACCGGCCGCCGGCGGACCCGCCGCGGGACCTCGCCCACGAGCCGGCGACCCAGCGGCTGCAGACGCTTCCGCGGGTGCGGCAGCAGGCGCAGGCCCCCGACCCGTACCAGGGGCAGCAGGCTCAGGCCCCGCAGTACGGGCGGCAGCCGCACGCCGCGCACGGCCGGCCGGACCGGCCCAGCTGGGCGGCCTCCCCCGGCGGACCGGCCGGGCAGGGGCGGCCGCCGGAGGGCCCGGTGGGACCGGGTGGAGCGACAGGTGCCGGGGACAGTACCGGCGACGACCAGACGATGCAGATCGCCCTGGGTGGACTTGGGGGACGTAAGGAATGAACGACCGTGCAGGCCGCCGCCGTGCCCGTCGGATGGCGATAGGCACCGCGGTGGTACTCGCGCTGGCCGGCATGAACGGACCGTGGCTGTACCGCTTCGGTTCCGAGCAATACCACCAGTACAAGATCGACAAGCAGGAGTACAAGGCGGAGAACGGCCGCTGGGAGATCGTCGAGTTCCCGGAGGAGTACCGCCAGAACACCATTCACGCGGCGCTGCTGCACACCGGCAAGGTGCTGCTCGTGGCGGGCTCCGGCAACGACCAGGACAACTTCGACGCCAAGCGGTACGACACCCGCGTCTGGGACCCGGTCAAGGGCACCGTCAAGAAGGTGCCGACGCCGACCGACCTGTTCTGCACCGGCCACACCCAGCTCGCCAACGGCAACCTGCTGATCGCCGGCGGCACCAAGCGGTACGAGAAGCTCAAGGGCGACGTGACGAAGGCGGGCGGCCTGATGGTCGTCCACAACGAGAACCCGGACGAGCCGATCACCCTGCCGGCGGGCACCCGGTTCACCGGCAAGGAGAACGGCAAGACCTTCGTCTCCAAGGACCCGGTGCTCGTCCCGCGCGCCAAGAAGAACTTCGACGAGGAGACCGGCGAGTTCCTGGGCAACACCCCGGGCTACGGCCGCACCTACGTCGAGGCGCAGAAGGAGGGCGCCGAGTACCAGACCGGCACGCAGGACAACTACACCGTGCGGGGCCTCAGCGGCGAGGACGCGCGGAACACGTACGGCATCGCCGAGAAGCTCGCCCTGGACAAGAAGGACTTCCAGGGCATCGACGACGCCTTCGAGTTCGACCCGGTCGCGGAGAAGTACATCAAGGTCGACCCGATGAAGGAGGCCCGCTGGTACCCGACGCTCACCACCCTGAGCGACGGAAGGATCCTCAGCGTCTCCGGCCTCGACGACATCGGCCAGCTGGTCCCGGGCAAGAACGAGATCTACGACCCCGGGACCAGGAAGTGGACCTACACGGACGAGGTCCGGCAGTTCCCGACCTACCCGGCGCTGTTCCTCATGCAGAACGACAAGATCTTCTACTCGGGTGCGAACGCCGGCTACGGCCCCGACGACGTGGGCCGCGACCCGGGTGTCTGGGACGTGGAGACCAACGAGTTCACCAAGGTCCCCGGCATGAGCGACGCCGACATGCTGGAGACCGCCAACACGGTGCTGCTGCCCCCGGCGCAGGACGAGAAGTACATGGTGATCGGCGGCGGCGGGGTCGGCGAGTCCCGGAAGGCCAGCGAGAAGACCCGGATCGTCGACCTCAAGGCCGACAAGCCGCGCTTCGAGGACGGCCCCTCGATGGACAAGGGCACCCGCTACCCGCAGGCCTCGATCCTGCCCGACGACACCGTGCTGATCTCGGGCGGCTCGGAGGACTACCGGGGGCGCGGCGACTCCGACGTCCTCGAGGCGCGCCTCTACGACACGGCGAAGAACGAGCTCAGGCGCGTCGCCGACCCGCTGGTGGGCCGCAACTACCACGCCGGTTCGATCCTGCTGCCCGACGGCCGCCTGATGTTCTTCGGCTCGGACCCGCTGTACGGGGACAAGGCGAACACCAAGCCCGGCGAGTTCGAGCAGCGCATCGAGATCTACACGCCGCCGTACCTCTACGGCGAGAACCCGCAGCCCGAGCTGGCGGGCGGCCCGCGGAGCATCGAGCACGGCGGGTCCGGCACCTTCACCTCGAAGGACGCCGCGTCGATCAAGAAGGTCCGGCTGATCCGGCCGAGCGCCTCGACCCACGTCACCGACGTGGACCAGCGCTCCGTCGCCCTCGACTTCGAGACCGACGGCGACAAGCTGACGGTGAGCATGCCGGAGAGCCGGAACCTGGTCCAGGCGGGCTGGTACATGCTGTTCGCCACCACCGCGGACGGCACGCCGAGCAAGGCCCAGTGGGTGCGGGTGCCGTAGCCGGACCGGCGGCCCGCACCCGGCACGTACGGGAACACGCGCAGGGGGCGCCCTCCGTCCTGGAGGGCGCCCCCTGCGCGGTGGCGCGGTGTGTACGTGCGTGGGTGCGGTGCCGCACGTGCGGGGTGCGCGGTGTGCGCGTACGCGATGTGCGCGGTGTGCGCGTACAAGGTGTGCGCCTACGGGGTGTGTGACGGGTGTGCGGGGTCAGTCGCCGGCCTCGGCGAGCTTCACCGCGTAGTCCTCCCACCACTCCCCGGCCTTCGGGCCGCCCTTGCACTCGCCGTCCGACTCGCCGGGCCGCTTCACCCACAGGTACGCGTCCACCAGCGGGTCCGCCGTCTTGACCGTCGGCGCCTCGCCGAGGGCGCGGCCGGGCGGGTTGCACCAGCGTTCGGCCGCGTCGCCCCCGGTGTAGGGGCCGTTGCCGTTGCGGCTGGTGTCTATGACGAAGGGCTTACCGCCGACCTTCGCGGAGAGTTCCTTGCCGTAGGCGATGGACTCCTCGGTGGAGTAGAAGTTGGAGACGTTCACCGAGAAGCCGTCGGCCCGGTCGACGCCGGCTCGCTCGAGCGGCCCGAAGATCTGGTCGGGGTCGCCCCAGCCGGCGTTGCCCGCGTCCAGGTAGACCCTGGTGTTCTCCAGGCTCTTGAGCTTGTCGATGGCGCCGTTGAGGACGTCGTAGCGCTCCTCGTGGAACTTCTCCGGCGTGCAGCCGTCGACCAGGTGGAGCACCGCGTCGGGCTCCAGGACCACGGTCGCCGCCCGGTCCCCGATGCCCTTGGCCACGCCGTCGACGAAGGCGCGGTAGGCGTCGCCGTCGGCGGCGCCGCCCTGCGAGTACTGGCCGCAGTCGCGGTGCGGGATGTTGTAGAGGACGAGCAGCGCGGTACGGCCGGCCTCGTCGGCCGCCTCGGTGAAGCCGCGGGTCTGCTCCTCCGGGTTCTCCGGGCTGATCCACTCGGCGGCGGGCTGCTCCGCTATCTTGCGGATCTGCTCGGCCTCCGCCTTCTTCCCGTCCGCCCCCAGAGCGGCCATCTGCCGCGCGGCGGTGCCCTCCGGGTTGACCCAGAAGGGGGTCGTGTCCTCGGGCTGCTGCGTGATCTCCGTTCCGGCCGCCCTGTCCGGGCCGTCCCCCTCGTCGTCGCCGCCGGAGGAACACGCCGTCATCAGCAGTGCCGTCCCGAGTACCGCCGCCGACGTCCGCCTCGCGGCGAACGCCCGGACCCCCCTGTCGCCGTACATCCAACCCCCCCCGGGAGCACTCGTTCCGTGCCTGCCGGATTCCCATCCTGGCACACCCGCCGTGGGAGCCACGCGGCCGAGCCGTTCTCGTCCGCGAGCCGCCACCACTGTCGTACGGTGGTCGGTCACCTGGGACGATCACGGAAAGCGACCGGGTGCGGAGCCGGGGGCGGACCCGGGGCGAAGGGGGCGTCGCCCCGGGTCCGCCCCCG
>NZ_LIRG01000643.1 GCF_001419695.1 Streptomyces prasinopilosus | reverse complement strand
CGCTCCGCCCGACCGTCCCGTCCGCCCCGACCCACCGCCCGACCGTCCCGCCCGATCCGCTCGGCCCACATCCCCCAATGAGGTTGCCCGGTCCATGAACTCCCGTCAGCGCCGCGGCGTGATACTCCTGCTCCTGTCGGTCCTGTGCGCCCTCGCCGCGTTCGCCGGCGTGCTCTCCGTCATCAACGACGTGGAGTCCAAGGTCGGCCCCGAGGTCACCGCGTACCGGCTGAAATCCAATGTGGCGCCCTACACGCCGCTCAGCACGGGCCAGTTCGAGAAGATCGAGATGCCCGAGCGCTGGCTGTCGGAGAACGCGGTCACCGACCTCCGCGACATCCGGGGCAAGATCGCCGTCACCACGCTGCGCGAGGGCTCCCTGCTGCAGAACGACATGATCGTGGACCAGCCGGCCCTGAAACCGGGGCAGCAGGAGGTCGCCATCATGATCGACGCGGCCACCGGCGTCGCCGGAAAGATCACGCCGGGCTCCTCGGTCAACGTCTACGCCACCTTCGAGGGAGAACGCGAGGGGGCCCCCGCCCAGTCGAAGATCATCGTGACCAACGCCAAGGTCCTCGACGTCGGCCGGATCACCGCCCTCGAACCCGACGAGAACGACCGCGGCCGGCAGCCCACGGACGCCGTCCCCATCACCTTCGCGCTGTCCGCCATCGACGCCCAGCGCATCACCTACGCCGAGTCCTTCGCCCAGCGGGTCAGGCTCGCCCTCGTCGCCCCCGGCGGCGACACCACGGTCCCCGAGCAGGACCGTACGTACGAACTCGCGAAGGACAAGTGAGAGGCCCGCATGCCCACGAGGATCCTCCCGGCAGTCGGTGACGCGGACGCCGTCCGGTCCATCACCACCCTGCTCAGCCAGCTCCCGGACGCCGAGCCGATGGCCCCGGTGGTCGACTCCACCCAGCTCGTCGACACCCTCGCGCGCCTGGCCGCCGAGTCGATCGACGAACTGCCCGAGGTCGTGGTCGTGCACGAGCGGATCGGCCCGGTCCCCGCGCTGGAACTGATCCGCGAAGTGGCCCTGCGCTTCCCCGCCGCCGGCGTCGTCCTCGTCACCTCCGACGCGAGCCCCGGCCTCTTCCAGGCCGCCATGGACTACGGCGCCCGGGGCCTGGTCGCCCTGCCGCTCGGCTACGAGGAACTCGCCAGCCGCGTCCACGCCGTCGCCCAGTGGTCGACCGGCATGCGCCGCCACCTCGGTGCCGGCGGCGACACGTTCACCGGCGCCGGCGGCACGGTCGTCACCGTCAGCGGCGCCAAGGGCGGCGCGGGCGCCACCCTCACCGCCGTCCACCTCGCCCTCGCCGCCCAGGCGTCCGGCCGCAGCACCGTCCTGGTCGACCTGGACCTCCAGACCGGGGACGTCGCCTCCTACCTGGACGTCCAGTTCCGGCGGTCCGTCGTGGACCTCGCGGCCATCACCGACATCTCCCCGCGCGTCCTGGCCGACGCCGTCTTCCGCCACGACACCGGCCTCACCCTGCTCCTCGCCCCCGCCGAAGGCGAACGCGGCGAGGACGTCACCGACCGGGCCGCCCGCCACATCATCGCCGCCCTGCGCTCCCGCTACGAGGTCGTGGTCGTCGACACCGGCGCCCAGCTCGTCGGGGCCGGCGCGGCCGCCGTCGAGACCGCCGACACCGCCCTGCTGGTCACCACCCCGGACGTGGTCTCCGTCCGGGGCGCCAAACGGACGGTGCGGATGTGGGACCGGCTCCAGATCCGCAAGGCGGAGGAGACCACGGTCGTCGTCAACCGCCACACCCGGAGTACGGAGATCCAGCCGCCGCTCATCCGGAAGATCACCGGCACCGCGGTCGCGGCCACCGTGATCCCCGCCCACTTCAAGGAACTCCAGCAGGTCGTGGACGCGGGCCGGGTCCACGAACTGGAGAACAAGAGCACGGTGAAGCAGGCCCTGTGGACCCTGGCCGGGGAGATCGGCCTGATCGAGCCCACCGGGGGCGCCCACAGGGCCGGCCGGCTGCGGGCGGACCGGCTGCGCGGCGACCGCGGAGCGGTGGGCATCCGACGGCGCAAGGACGGAGGGGGATGAGGTGAAGGAGGAGGCGCACACCCGCCCGGACCGGGGCCTCGACCCGGACCGGAACCGGGGCCGCGACCGGGGCCAGGTCACCGTCGAGTTCCTCGGCATGATCCCGACGATCCTCGTGACGCTCGTGGTGCTGTGGCAACTCGTGCTGCTGGGATACACGTTCACCCTCGCGGGGAATGCTGCGGACGAGGCGGTGCGGGCGGCCACCGCCGCGGACCCGGGCGCGCGTGACGGCGCCTGCCGGGCGGCGGGACTGGACAAGCTGCCCGGCGCCTGGGAGGGAGCGGCGACGGTGGACTGCGGGACCGGGGGCGGCTTCGTCACCGCCGACGTGAAGCTGCGCGTCCCCGTCCTCTTCCCCGGCACCGTCGACCTCCCCTTCGAGGTGAAGGGCCGGGCGGGCGCGGTGGAGGAGGAGGTGGGGGACTGACATGGCACACGACGACGGGCGGCACGGACTCCGGCGGCGCCGGGCCCACGGGTGGTGCCGGAACCGAGGGTGGCGCCGGGACCGCGGGCAGGTGGCGATCGAGTACCTGGGCTTCCTGCCGGTCCTCATCATCGTCGCCCTGGCCGGCGTACAGCTCGGCCTCATCGCGTACACCGCGCAGCAGGCCGGCACCGCGGCCCGCGCGGGGGCCCGCAGTGCCTCGCTCGACGAAGCGGCCGGGCCGGCCTGCACCGTCGCGGTCAGCGGCTGGCTGGCCGGCCGCACCGCCTGCGGGGCGGCGGGGGGCGGCGACGAGGTCACCGTCACGGCCACGATCACCATCCCGTCGATCGTGCCGGGCTGGGACTTCGGTCAGGCCCGGAAGACCGCCACGATGCCCATGGACCACTGACCACCGACACCGACCGCCGTCCCCGACCCCTGCCCCCGACCGCGGGCAACCGGCCGGGACACCAGGCACCAGGCACCACGACCCAGGCACCGCGAACCAGGAACGAGGAGCACCGGACCCATGAGTCTGCGGGCACGCATCAACTCCCCCGAGGACAAGGGCGGACGGGGCGAGGACGGCCATCTGGTCGCCTCCTACCGCGCCAAGCTCCTCGAGGAGATCGACCTCGCGGAGATGGGTTCGCTGGCCGCCGCCGAGCGCCGGGCCAGACTGGAGCGGGTGCTCGGGCACATCATCAGCCGCGAGGGCCCGGTCCTGTCCACCGTGGAGCGCTCGCAGCTGATCCGCAGGGTCGTCGACGAGGCACTCGGCCTCGGCATCCTGGAACCGCTCCTCGAGGACCCCTCCGTCACGGAGATCATGGTCAACGGCCCCGACGCGATCTTCGTGGAGCGCGGCGGACGGGTCGAGCAGCTGCCGATGCGCTTCGCCTCCCACGACCAGCTGATGCAGACCATCGAGCGCATCGTCTCGACGGTCAACCGCCGCGTGGACGAGTCGAACCCGATGGTGGACGCGCGCCTGCCGTCCGGCGAACGCGTCAACGTCATCATCCCGCCGCTGTCCCTGACCGGCGCCACCCTCACCATCCGCCGCTTCCCGCGCTCCTTCACCCTCCACGAGCTGATCGGCCTCGGCTCGCTCGACGAGCACATGCTGTACCTGCTGGCGGGCCTGGTGCGGGCCCGCTTCAACGTGATCGTGTCGGGCGCGACCGGCACCGGGAAGACGACCCTCCTCAACGCCCTCTCCGGCCTGATCCCCGAGGGCGAACGCATCATCACCATCGAGGACTCCGCCGAACTCCAGCTCCAGCAGCCGCACGTGATCCGGCTGGAGGCGCGCCCGCCGAACGTCGAGGGCAAGGGCCGCATCACCATCCGCGACCTGGTGCGCAACTCGCTGCGCATGCGCCCCGACCGGATCGTCGTCGGCGAGGTCCGCGGCGGCGAGTCCCTGGACATGCTCCAGGCGATGTCCACGGGCCACGACGGCTCGCTCGCCACCGTCCACGCCAACAGCGCCGAGGACGCGCTGATGCGGCTCCAGACCCTCGCCTCCATGTCGGAGGTGGAGGTCCCCTTCGTCGCGCTGCACGACCAGATCAACAGCGCCGTCGACGTCCTCGTCCAGCTCACCCGCTTCGCGGACGGCGCCCGCCGCATCACCGAGATCGCCCTGCTGGAGAGCCACGGGAGCGAGCCGTACCGGCTGGCCACGGTGTCCCGGTTCAACGCGCAGCCGATGACCCCCGACGGCCGCATCCACGGCGCGTACGAGCACCACCCGATCCCGCGCCGGACCGCCGAACGCCTCTACATGGCGAGCCAGCCCGTCCCGCAGGTCTTCGGCATCGCCCGCTCCCTCGACCAGCTCACCACCCGAGAAACCAGGTAGGACCGCCGCCATGGAGCTGCAGAACCTGATCACGCTGACCACCGGCGTCGCCCTGCTGACCTGCGTCCTCGCGGTGGCCGGCGTGCACCTGTACGCCGCGGGCAGGGCGCAGCGGCAGGCGCTGGTGGACCGGCTGGCGTACACCGGCCGGGTCACGGTCAACGGGCGCCGGCGCCACTTCCCCACCCTGGACCGCAGACTGCGCCGCACGGGATTCGGCAGGAAACTGGAGCTGCGCCTGACGGCGACCGGCCTCGACCTCACCCCCGGCGAGTTCTTCGCCTGCACGACCGCCCTGAGCCTGGGCCTCCTCCTCGTCGGCCAGGCCGTCCTGGCCCCGTTCTTCGGCCCGCTGGCCGGGCTGCTCGGCATCTGGGCGGCGTTCCAGTTCCTCGACTGGCAACGCCGCAAACGCATCGAGAAGTTCATCAACCAGCTCCCCGAACTCGCCCGCATCCTCGCCAACGCCACCCAGGCCGGCCTCGCCCTGCGGACGGCGATCGGCATGGCGGCCGAGGAACTGGAGGCACCGGCCGGCGAGGAACTGGCCAAGGTGGACAACCAGCTGGCCCTCGGCGCCTCGATGGACGACGCCCTGGGAGAACTCGCGCAGCGGCTCCCCTCCCGCGAACTCGTCGTCCTCGTCACCACCCTGGTGCTGTCGAACCGGGCCGGCGGCCAGGTGGTCGGCGCCCTGCGGAACCTCACCGACACCCTGGAGGAACGCAAGGAGACCCGGCGCGAGGTCCGCACCCAGCTCTCCCAGGTGAGCATGACGTCGTACGCCGTCCCCGTCCTGGGGGTCGGCTCGTTGTTCCTGATGAACGGGGTGAAGGACGGGGCCCTGGAACGCATGACCGGCTCCCCGGCCGGCCAGGGCGCGGTGATCGTCGCCTTCGGCCTGTACGCGATCGGCTTCGTCCTGATCCGCCGCCTGTCCCGCATCGACGTCTGAGCGGCCGGACCGTGGAAGAAGGGAAAGTCGGACCGCGGAAGGCGGAGGGAAACGTGGAAGGCAGAGGAGGGAGGGACTGACATGGGACTTCTGCTGGCGCTGGTCATGGCCGTCGCCGTGTGGGGCGTCTTCGCCGGGGTGCGCATGTACCGCGCCGACGCGAAACTCCCCGCCGACCTGGTCCTCGCCCTGGAGGTCGGCGCCACCCGCACCGGCGCGGTGGACTCGCTCGTCGACCGCATGGGCATGCGCTAC
>NZ_LIRG01000642.1 GCF_001419695.1 Streptomyces prasinopilosus | reverse complement strand
CGCCGGCCCTGCTGCTCCACAAGGCCGAGCGCGGCGCGACCTTCACCGCCGACTGACGCACCCGCACGCCCCCCACCGCCTGCCCGCCACCCCCCGCTTCGCCCAGCCCGCCAGGAGGCCGTCATGACACCAGCCCCGAGCACCGCCGGGGAACCGGCGACACCGTCCACGCTGCCGCTGATCGTGGAGCACAACGCCCGCGCCCACCCGGACCGGCCCGCCCTGTCCTGGCGCGCACCGGACGGCACGGGATGGGTCACGCTCGACTGGGCGCAGGTCCGGGAGCACACCGGGCGACTCGCCGCCGGATACGCGGCGCTCGGCGTCGGCCGCGGCGACCACGTGCTGCTGATGATGGCCGATCGCTCCGAGCACTGGCTGTCCGACCTCGCCCTGGTCCGCCTCGGCGCCGTGCCCGTCAGCGTCTACGGCACCTCGGCACCCGAGCAGATCCGTCACATCGCCCGCAACTGCCGTGCCGCGCTGGCCGTCGTGGAGGGCGCCGCGCAGGCCGGGGTGTGGGCGCCGCTGCTGGACGACACGGCCACTCCGCTGACCCGCCTCGTCGTCGTGGAACCCGGCGAGGAGGGACCCCACCTGCCCTACGCGGCCCTGACCCGCGCACCCGTCCCGGAGTCGTTCGAGAAGTCCCTGGACACGGCCGGCCCCGACGACCCGGTGACCGTCGTCTACACCTCGGGCACCACCGGCGAGCCCAAGGGCGTGGTCCTGACCCATCGTCAGGTGATCGCCAACGCCCTCGCGCTCGACGCGGCGGTGGAACTGCCGCCGCACGTCGAGCACATCTGCTACCTGCCGTTCGCCCACATCGCGGAACGCATGCTGGGCATCTACCTGCCCTGCCACCGCGCCTCGCACGTCTACCTGTGCGCCGACCCGACCGCCGTCGCCGCGACGGTGCGCGAGGTGCGGCCGCGGCAGTTCTTCGGTGTGCCGAGAATCTGGGAGAAGCTGGCCGTGGCGGTGCGCGCCGGACTGGCCCTGCTGGCCGAGGAGCAGCGCCGGGGCGTGGAGAAGGCCATGGAGGTGGCCCGCGAGCACGTCGCTTTCCGGGAACGTGGGGAGACGCCGCCCCCCGCGCTGGAGGAGGCGTACGCCCGGATGCGGGAGGAGGTGCTCCAGCCGCTGCTGGCCGCGGGCGGACTCGACCGGGTGACCTGGACCGCCAGCGCCTCCGCGCCCATGCCCCTGGACGTGGTGAGGTTCTGGTCCGGCCTGGGAATCGTGATCATGGACGCGTGGGGCCTGACCGAGACGACGGGCGTGGCCACCACCAACAGTCCCCGCACCGGTTTCCGGCTGGGTTCGGTCGGGCGCCCGGTCTCGTCCGTGGAGGTCCGCCTCGCCGAGGACGGGGAGCTCGAGGTGCGGGGCGCCTCCGTCTTCTCCGGATACCTCCAGCAGGACGGTTCGGTGCGGTCGGCGGTGGACGACGACGGATGGCTGGCCACGGGGGACGTCGGCCGGATCGACGACGACGGCTACGTGTGGCTCACCGACCGGAAGAAGGAGATGATCATCACCTCGACCGGGAAGAACGTCTCCCCGGCCCTGGTGGAGAACACCCTGAAGGAACACCCCCTGATCGGGCAGGCACTGGTGCACGGCGACAACCGTTCCTACCTCGTCGCCCTGCTGGTGCTCGACCCGGAGGCCGCCCCCGCCTGGGCCGCCGCCCACGGCGTCGACACCGGCGGCGACCTCGCGGCCCTGGCCGCCCACCCCGCCGTGCGCGCGGAGGTCGACCGCGCGGTCGCCGCGGCCAACACCCGGCTCAACCGGACCGAACAGGTCAAGCGGTACCGGCTGCTGGCCCGGGAATGGGGGCCGGCGACCGGTGAGCTGACGCCGTCGCTGAAGATGCGCCGCCGCGTCATCCGCGACCGGCACGCCGCCGAACTGACGGAGCTCTACGCCGACTGACGGCGACGCCGCCCCACCCACCCGGTCCCCGACGGCGGCCGCGCCCACCGCGCACCTCGACGGCCGC
>NZ_LIRG01000641.1 GCF_001419695.1 Streptomyces prasinopilosus | reverse complement strand
TACGCGCGGTTGGAGGCGGAGGCGGTCGAGGTCAACTTCTACAACAACCATGACATTCCCGGGCTGTTCCAGACCGAGCGACGGACTCGCGCACTGTACGAGATGCGGAAACCCCTGCTTGAGGAGGAGACCATCGAGCAGCGCGTGGCCTCCCGGATGGACCGCCAGGGAATCCTGACCCAGTGGCCCCCTCCCATGGTGACCGCGGTGATCGAAGAAGTAGTGCTTCGTCGGCCGATCGGAGGACCCGAGGTCCACAAGGAGCAGTTGAACCGGCTGCTTGAGCTCGGGCGGCTCCGTACGGTCGAGTTGCAGGTGATGCCTACGGATCGGGCCGAGCACGCAGGCATGGGCGGTCCGTTCACCTTGCTGACCCCCAAGGGAAAGCCTCAAGTGGGATATACGGAAGTACAGGCTGTCGCACGCCTGGCCACAGACATGGACGAGGTCCGTATCCTGGCCGCACGCTACGGCAGCATCAGGGCCCAGGCGCTCACTCCGCGAGAGTCTCTGACCCTGATCGAGAGGATGCGGACGGAAGATGAGCACTGAGAGCCGTCGACGACTTGTCTGGCACAAGAGCAGCTACAGCGGCAACGAAGGCGGCGAGTGCGTCGAGATAGCCGTCGTCCCGGGCACCGTTCACGTCCGCGACTCCAAGGACGCGGACCGACCGCACCTTTCCGTCCGTGCGGCCGGCTGGGCGGCGTTCGTGGACTTCGCGGCGGGCTGAGCGGGCACTCGCCCACGGCCCGCGGAATCCGTGTGCCGGGCCGGCCGTCCGGCTCGGGGACGGGTTCGCGGAGGGCTGCTGCGCGTGGGGCGGTGCGGGGTCGAGGTGACCTCCCTGGTCGCGAACGGGCACGGGTGGTTCCGGGGCACCGGAGACGCGGTCGTACAACCGGTGTTCCGGAAGGTGGCGACGGGGCCGTGGCCGAAGAACCCGGAACATTGCGGACTGACAGCCGGGGCCGGCTCGGGCAGGGAGAGGGCGGGGAGGACGACGACAGGGGCGGGGTGCCCCGGACCGGACCGGTCCGGGGCACCCCGCCCCTGTGCTCACGCCCCGCGGATCGCCCCCGTACAGGTCATCCCGTACAGGTCACCTCGGGTGCGTCACGCCTCGCACGTCACGCCTCGCGGGTGCCCGCGTACATCTCGTCGATCAGGTGCTTGTACTCCCGTTCCACCACCGGGCGCTTCAGCTTCAGGCTCGGGGTGATCTCGCCGTGCTCGATGTCGAGGTCGCGCGGCAGGAGGCGGAACTTCTTGATGGTCTGCCAGCGCTGGAGGCCCTCGTTGAGCTGTCTGACGTAGCCGTCGACCATCTCGACCGTGGCGGGCGCGGCGACGATCTCCGCGTACGGCTTGCCCGCCAGGCCGTTCTCGGCCGCCCAGGGCGCCAGGGCCGCCTCGTCGAGGGCGATGAGGGCGGTGCAGTAGTTCCGGTCGGCGCCGTGCACCAGGATGTTGGAGACGTACGGGCACACCGCCTTGAACTGTCCCTCAATCTCGGCGGGCGCGATGTACTTGCCGCCGGAGGTCTTGATGAGGTCCTTCTTGCGGTCGGTGATGCGCAGGTAGCCGTCGGGCGACAGCTCGCCGATGTCGCCGGTGTGGAACCAGCCGTCGGACTCCAGGACCTCGGCGGTCTTCTCGGGCAGCCCGTGGTAGCCCTCCATGATGGCGGGGCCGCGCAGCAGGATCTCGCCGTCGTCGGCGATGCGCACCTCGGTGCCCGGCATCGGCTTGCCGACGGTGCCGGTGCGGTAGGCCTCGCCCGGGTTGACGAAGGAGGCCGCGGAGGACTCGGTGAGCCCGTACCCCTCCAGGATGTGGATGCCGGCGCCCGAGAAGAAGTAGCCGATCTCGGGGGCCAGGGCCGCCGACCCGGAGACGCAGGCGCGCAGGTTGCCGCCGAACGCCTCGCGGATCTTCGCGTAGACCAGCTTGTCGGCGAGGTTGTGCTTCGCGGTGAGGCCGAAGGGGGCGTCGGCGACGCCGGTGCGGCGGAAGTTGTCCTGGGTGACCTTGGCGTACTCGCGGGCGACGCCGGCGGCCCACTGGAAGATCTTGTACTTGGCTCCGCCGCCGGCCCGCGCCTTGGCGGCCACCCCGTTGTAGACCTTCTCGAAGATGCGGGGGACGGCCGCCATGTAGGTCGGCCGCACCACCGGCAGGTTCTCGATGATCTTGTCGACGCGGCCGTCGACGGCGGTGACGTGCCCGACCTCGATCTGGCCCGAGGTGAGCACCTTGCCGAAGACGTGCGCGAGCGGCAGCCACAGGTACTGCACGTCGTCCGGCCGGACCAGCCCGGTCGTGGCGATCGCCTTCGCCATGTACGCCCAGTTGTCGTGCGGCAGGCGGACGCCCTTGGGGCGGCCGGTGGTGCCCGAGGTGTAGATGAGGGTGGCCAGCTGGTCCTTGGTGATCGCGGCGACCCGCTCCTTGACCAGCCCGGCCTCCTTCTCCAGCCGGGCCGCCCCGCGGCGCTCCAGCTCGGCGAGGCTGATCACCCAGTCGTCCGTCTCGACGCCGTCCGTGTCGATGACCACGACGTGGCCGAGGTGGGGCAGCTCGGCGCGCTTCGCCACCGCCTTGGCGACCTGCTCGGCGTTCTCCGCGATCAGTACCCGGCTGTCGGAGTCCGACAGGATGTAGGCGGACTCCTCGAGGTTCGTCTGCGGGTAGACGGTGGTGGTGGCGGCGCCCGCGCACATGATGCCGAGGTCGGCGAGGATCCATTCCACCCGGGTGGCGGAGGCCAGCGCCACCCGCTCCTCCGGGTTCACGCCCAGCTCGATCAGACCGGCCGCGATGGCGTTGACCCGGTCGGCGGCCTCGGCCCAGGTGAGCGTCTTCCAGTCGTCGGGGCCCGAGCCGGTGGCGGACGGGACGGGGTAGCGGTACGCCTCGGTGTCCGGTGTGGCGGCGACACGCTCCTGGAAGAGGGTCGCCACGCTCGGCGGCCGGTTCTCGATCAAAGTCTGTGTGTCGCTCAAGACATCCTCCGGGGCCCGCTACGGTGCGGCTGGTTCAGATGCGGCTGGTGTACGGCTGACATGCGGGGTATTCGGCTGGTTGCGCGACGTACCCTTGTTTAACTCGTGAGTAACCATCGGGCAGGGACAGAGTAAGGGCCCGTCGGCGGCTGCGTAAGGGGCCACGGCCTGTCACTTTGCACAGAGAATCCCCCCGCGGACCACAACGGAACCGACGACGGACCGGTCACGGGGCCGGCCGCGGGCCGATCGCGGGTCCCGCCCCCGGACCTGCCCCGCGGCCGCCCGCGCACGCGCCGGGGCCCGCCGCGCGTGCGCGCGGCGGGCCCCGTTCCGCCCGGAGGGCCGGGGGCGAACCCGACCACCTCCGGTAACCCCCGGTTACTTCTTGCCCTTGCCCGATCCCGCGCTCTCGTCGCTGGAGAGGACGGCGATGAAGGCCTCCTGCGGGACCTCCACGGCACCCACCATCTTCATCCGCTTCTTGCCCTCCTTCTGCTTCTCCAGCAGCTTGCGCTTGCGCGAGATGTCACCGCCGTAGCACTTGGCGAGGACGTCCTTGCGGATGGCGCGGACGGTCTCGCGGGCGATCACCCGGGAACCGATGGCGGCCTGGACGGGCACCTCGAAGCCCTGCCGCGGGATCAGCTCCCGCAGCTTGGCGACGAGCCGCACGCCGTACGCGTACGCCTGGTCCTTGTGGGTGATCACCGAGAAGGCGTCCACCTTGTCGCCGTGCAGCAGGATGTCGACCTTGACCAGGCTGGAGGACTGCTCGCCGGTGGGCTCGTAGTCCAGCGAGGCGTAGCCGCGGGTCTTGGACTTCAGCTGGTCGAAGAAGTCGAAGACGATCTCCGCGAGCGGCAGCGTGTAGCGGATCTCGACCCGGTCCTCGGAGAGGTAGTCCATGCCGAGCAGGGTTCCGCGCCGGGTCTGGCACAGCTCCATGATCGCGCCGATGAACTCGGTGGGCGCGAGGATCGTGGCCCGCACCACCGGCTCGAAGACCTTGTCGATCTTCCCCTCGGGGAACTCGCTCGGGTTGGTGACGATGTGCTCGGCACCGTCCTCCATGAGCACGCGGTACACCACGTTGGGCGCGGTGGCGATCAGGTCGAGCCCGAACTCGCGCTCGAGGCGCTCACGGATCACGTCGAGGTGCAGCAGGCCCAGGAAGCCCACACGGAAGCCGAAGCCGAGGGCGGCCGACGTCTCGGGCTCGTAGACCAGGGCCGCGTCGTTGAGCTGGAGCTTGTCCAGCGCCTCGCGCAGCATGGGGTAGTCGGAGCCGTCCATCGGGTACAGGCCGGAGAAGACCATGGGCTTGGGCTCCTTGTAGCCGCCCAGTGCCTCCTCGGCCCCCTTGTGCTGGCTGGTGATGGTGTCACCGACCTTGGACTGGCGGACGTCCTTCACACCGGTGATGAGGTAGCCCACCTCGCCGACGCCGAGACCGTCGGCGCTCAGCATCTCCGGCGAGTTGGTGCCGATCTCCAGCAGCTCGTGCGTCGCGCCCGTGGACATCATCCGGATGCGCTCGCGCTTGTTGAGCTGGCCGTCGATGACCCGGACGTACGTCACGACACCGCGGTACGAGTCGTACACCGAGTCGAAGATCATCGCGCGGGCCGGCGCGTCCTTGACGCCGACCGGGGCGGGAATCTCGGCGACCACCTTGTCCAGCAGCGCGTCGACGCCGAGCCCGGTCTTGGCGGACACCTTCAGCACGTCGTCGGGCTCGCAGCCGACCAGGTTGGCGAGCTCCTCGGCGAACTTCTCGGGCTGCGCGGCCGGCAGGTCGATCTTGTTGAGCACCGGGATGATCGTGAGGTCGTTCTCCATCGCCAGGTACAGGTTGGCGAGGGTCTGCGCCTCGATGCCCTGCGCGGCGTCCACCAGCAGGACCGTGCCCTCGCAGGCGGCGAGCGACCGCGACACCTCGTAGGTGAAGTCGACGTGCCCCGGCGTGTCGATCATGTTGAGGATGTGCGTGCTGCCCTTGTCGTCAGTGGGCGCCCACGGCAACCGCACCGCCTGGGACTTGATCGTGATGCCGCGTTCGCGCTCGATGTCCATGCGGTCGAGGTACTGGGCGCGCATCTGCCGCTGCTCGACCACGCCGGTCAGCTGGAGCATCCGGTCGGCGAGCGTGGACTTGCCGTGGTCGATGTGCGCGATGATGCAGAAGTTGCGGATCAGAGCCGGGTCGGTACGGCTCGGCTCGGGCACGTGGATGGGGGTCGCGGGCACGCAGGGTCCTGATTCTTGAGGCGTCCGCAGTGTCTGCGGTCTCGGGTCGGATCGGATCGATACGTAGCTTCCATGGTCCCACGGGCGGGGAGTGTGGCGCCCCGGGTAGGGGGCCGCGGATCCGGGCGGGTCCGGACCGGTACCGGAACGGAGGCCGTTCCGGGAACCGTTCCGGGCGGGCGCGGGGACCGCGCCGGGGCCGGGACCGGGAACCCCGCCGGTTCCGGCCGGGGCCTGGTTTGGGCCGCCCGTCGGGCCGCTGGTAACGTGGGTGGCCGTGTCTCCTGCCCTCTCGGTACGAGGCACGTCTCAGGAAACTCACCGGCCCGGGCCCCGTGCGGCCCCGTGCCAGAACTGTAGAGGCTCATTCGTGGCGAACATCAAGTCCCAGATCAAGCGGAACAAGACCAACGAGAAGGCCCGGCTGCGCAACAAGGCCGTCAAGTCCTCTCTGAAGACCGCGATCCGCAAGGCTCGTGAGGCCGCCGCCGCGGGCGACGTCGAGAAGGCCACCGAGTACCAGCGCGCTGCCGCGCGTCAGCTCGACAAGGCCGTCTCGAAGGGCGTCATCCACAAGAACCAGGCCGCCAACAAGAAGTCGGCGCTGGCTCACAAGGTCGCTCCCCTCAAGGGCTGAACCACTCGCTGATCTGATCTGATCCACCCGGACTTCGGTCCGACCGCCGGAAGGACCCAGGGCGGGCCCTCTCTCTCCGCCCCCGACCGGCACCCCGAGCCTGTACGCGGCCTGCGTTCGCCACGCGGGTACGGGCTCCGAGCTTCGGCTTCACCGAGGACCCCGCTCCGCCCGCCCTTCCCCGGGCGCCGGAGCGGGGTCCTCGGCTTCGTCCGGTCCCGTTCCGTCCCGTCCGGCCGCGGAGCGGACGGGAACCGTGGGACGGGCCCCGCGTACGGGCCCGGTGTCCGTCCCTACGCGCGGCCCCTCGACCGGGCCGCGCGGGCGATGGTGACGACCGCCTTCTCCAGGGCGTACCCCGGGTCCTCGCCGCCGCCCTTGACGCCGGCGTCCGCCTCGGCCACCGCCCGCAGGGCGACGGACACGCCGTCGGGGGTCCAGCCCCGCATCTGCTGCCGGACCCGGTCGATCTTCCACGGCGGCATGCCCAGCTCCCGCGCCAGGTCGGCCGGCCTGCCCCCGCGCGCCGACGACAGTTTCCCGATCGCCCGTACGCCCTGGGCCAGCGCGCTGGTGATCAGCACCGGCGCCACCCCCGTCGCCAGCGACCAGCGCAGCGCCTCCAGCGCCTCCGCCGCCCGCCCCTCGACCGCGCGATCGGCGACCGTGAAGCTCGACGCCTCGGCCCGCCCGGTGTAGTACCGGCCGACGACCGCCTCGTCGATCGTGCCCTCGATGTCCGCCGCCAGCTGGGACACCGCCGCCGCCAGCTCCCGCAGATCGCTGCCGAGGGAGTCGACCAGCGCCTGGCACGCCTCCGGTGTGGCCGACCTCCCGGTGGCCCGGAACTCGCCCCGCACGAAGGCCAGCCGGTCCGCCGGCTTCGTCATCTTCGGGCAGGCCACCTCCCGCGCCCCCGCCTTGCGCGCCGCGTCCAGCAGGCCCTTGCCCTTGGCGCCGCCCGCGTGCAGCAGGACGAGCGTGATCTCCTCGGCGGGCGCCCCGAGGTACGCCTTCACGTCCTTGACCGTGTCGGCCGACAGGTCCTGTGCGCCGCGCACCACCACGACCTTGCGCTCGGCGAACAGCGAGGGGCTGGTCAGCTCGGCGAGGGTGCCGGGCTGGAGCTGGTCCGAGGTGAGGTCGCGCACGTCCGTGTCGGCGTCGGCGGCCTTCGCCGCCGCCACCACCTCCCGCACCGCGCGGTCGAGCAGGAGGTCCTCCTGGCCCACGGCGAGCGTCACGGGGGCGAGGGGGTCGTCTTGAGCTGTCTTCCTGGCCATCGCGCCAAGCATCGCACGCACCACCGACGGCGAGGTCCCCGCCGTGACGGCGCCGGGTCAGGGCTCTTCGCGCCAGCCGTCCCACCGGGCCGCGAACTCGTCCAGCGCGCCGGGGTCCAGCCGGTCGCCCTCGTCGCGCAGGACGACGAGCCACTGGGCGTCCTCGGCGTCGTCCTCCCCGGCCAGGGCGTCCCGGACGAGCCGCGGCTCCTCGTCGACGCCGAAGCGCTCGCCCAGCTCCTCCGCCACCGCCTCCGCGGCGTCCCGGTCGGGCAGCACCAGCACATGTCTCACATCGCTCACGACAGCCATTGTGACGGGCGCCCGGCGGACGGCCAGGACCAGGTCGACCGG
>NZ_LIRG01000640.1 GCF_001419695.1 Streptomyces prasinopilosus | reverse complement strand
GCAGTGGCGTCACCGTGTTCAGGTCACGGTGACGCCACTGCCGGGGGAAGCACCTGCGCGATCTTTTACGACGGGGGAATCGCGTCAGGCACTGCGGGGGGTGGCCGAGATGGTCCGGGGAGCGGGGGAGTCGGACTCCGCCTGCTCGTGGTCCCGTTGATCCAGGTTCACAAAGATCATTCCGTACCGGATGGCACACCGCACGGGCTGCGGCGCTCCCCGGGGCCTTCGCAGGCACCGGTACGCCCGTACGTCCTGGTCCTCGTCGCGCGTGACGACGACCGGTTCACCGAACACGGTCACCATCAGGGAGTCACCGCTGTGGGGGATGGCGGTGACCAGGTCGATGAAGTGCCAACCGGACCGGTAGGCGGTCGCCATCTCCCTGCGAAAAGATCGGTCGTCGGGTGGAGTGGTCACTTCAGCGCCCCGAGTCCACGACGATCGCCGGCCAGTGACTGTCGGCGGTCGTGTCGCCCTTCGCGTCGGAATGACCGCTCAGCGCTCCGAAAGCTGCAACGGCAGAGAGAGCAGCAGCAAGCACCGAGCGAAGCAGTCTCTTGCGCATGGTCGGCTTCGTCCTCACGTGTCAGTCTCCTCGGTCCCCCGTCAGGTAAGACGATGGCTCATTCGAACACATCATGGCCACACAATCAGTGCATCATGTTCCTGCATATTCAGGACCCTGGGGGGTGGAGATCTCGTGACAAATGCGACTAAGGCGACTCATCCCCACTCGGTGACCGAGCTGTGCGATGCCGGCGGCCGACTCTATGCGACGGCTCTGCGCAGGGGGAGGGTCACGCGCGAGGACGCCGAGGAGGCCCCGTGCCTGGCCGAACTCGACCTCCTCAAGCCGGATCCGGACGACCGGAACCTCCTGCTGCCGGTGCCTCCGACGGTCGCGCTGGCCCAGCGCCTCCATCCGATCGAGCGCGACATCGCGGAGCGCCGGCGGCTGTCCCTCCAGCTCACGGACGCGTTCGAACCGTTCATGACGCTGGGCGTGCGGGAGATGCCCAGCGACCTCTCGATCACCGTGCTGGAGGGCGGGGACCGGATCAACGCCGCGCTCAACCTGGCGACCTCCCAGTGCCGGACCGAGATGCTCACCATCCAGCCCAGTGACGACCGCTTCTCCGAGCGGAGCCTCCTGCAGGGACTGGAACGGGACAAGCCCCTCGTCGAGCGGGGCGTGCGGATCCGGACGCTGTACCAGCACACCGCCCGCTACAGCCCGCAGAAACGGGCCTACGTGGAGCAGCTCGCCAACGGCAAGGCGGAGTACCGCACCATCGACGAGGTGGTGGAGCGCCTCATCGTGTGCGACGAGTCCGTCGCCTTCATCCCCACCCGTGACGACCAGCAGGTCGCCCTCGAGCTGCGTCAGCCGGGTCTCGTCCGGTACCTGATCAAGGTGTTCGAGTTCATGTGGAGCCGGTCGGTGCCGCTGAGCGCCGGAGCGCCCTACGAGACCGCTCCCGGCGGCATCACCGACATCCAGCACTCCATCGCCAAGCTCCTCGTCGAGGGCCACGTGGACGAGGCCATCGCCCGCCGTCTCGGCATGAACGTCCGTACCTGCCGCGCCCACATCGCCAAGCTCGCCGCCCTCCTCGGCAGCGGCAGCCGTGCCCAACTGGGCTATCTGATCGCCCAGTCGGGACTGCTCCAGCAGGACAAGCCGAGCCCGGGGGCGCCTCGGGCGTGAACGGGGACGCGCACGACGACGCGCCGACGGAGCCGTGCGGGAGGGATCCGGACCGGTACGCCCGCGCCCCGCGCCAAGGACGCGTGCCCGCCGGCGGGGCCGACGG
>NZ_LIRG01000064.1:1623-2362 GCF_001419695.1 Streptomyces prasinopilosus | reverse complement strand
CCGGAGACCCGCCCCGGCGGCCCCCGGCGCTCCGGCCGGCTGCGCGGCTGGGCCACCAGAGCCCCGCTGCTGCCCGCCCTGATCTTCATGATCGCGGTGACCCAGCTGCCCTTCGTGGCGACGCTGGTGATCTCCTTCTTCGACTGGAACTCCCTCTACCCCGACGCCCGAAAGTTCGCCGGCTTCGCGAACTACGGCGAGGTGCTCGGCGACTCCGACCTGCGCCGGTCGGTGTGGACGACGATCCTGCTGACGGTGGCGGTCGTCCTGGTCAGCCTGGTCCTCGGACTGCTGCTGGCCCTGCTGCTGGACCGGAGGTTCCGCGGCCGGGGCATCGTCCGCACCCTGCTCATCGCCCCGTTCCTGGTGGTGCCGGTGGCGGCGGCCCTGCTGTGGAAGCACGTCCTCTACAACCCCGAGTACGGCCTCTTCAACGGCCTGCTGCACTACGTCGGCGGCCCGCAGCCCGACTGGATCTCGGACACCCCGCTGCTCGCGATCCAGGCCGCGCTGGTGTGGCAGTGGACGCCGTTCATGATGCTGATCCTGCTCGCCGGCCTGCAGAGCCGCGACCAGGAGCAGATCGAGGCGGCCCGGGTGGACGGCGCGAGCGACTGGCAGATCTTCCGCCACCTGACCCTGCCCCACCTGCGCCGCTACCTCGAACTGGGCGCCCTGCTCGGCTCGATCTACATCGTGCAGAACTTCGACGCGGTCTTCACGATCACGTCCGGCGGCC
>NZ_LIRG01000064.1:0-1568 GCF_001419695.1 Streptomyces prasinopilosus | reverse complement strand
CCGACCGCGGCCGGCCGCGGACCCGGATCCGCAGGGGAGCGGGCCTCGGCCTGGTGGCCTGGCTGGCCGGCATCGTCTTCTTCCTGCCCATCGCGTGGATGGCGCTGACGTCCTTCCACTCCGAGGAGGACGCGGCCACCAACCCGCCGTCCTTCACCGCCGCCCTCACCCTGGACGGCTACCGGGAGTTCTTCGGCGCGGGCGGCGGCGCGAGCCCCTGGCCGTCGCTGATCAACTCGACGGTGGCGTCCGTGGCCTCGGTGATCCTGGTCCTGCTGCTCGCTCTCCCGGCGGCGTACGCGCTGTCCATCCGCCCGGTGAAGCGGTGGACGGACGTCCTGTTCTTCTTCCTGTCCACCAAGATGCTGCCGGTCGTGGCGGGCCTGCTGCCGATCTACCTGTTCGCCAGGAACGCCGGGCTGCTCGACAACATCTGGCTCCTGGTCCTGCTCTACACCTCCATGAACCTGCCGATCGCCGTGTGGATGATGCACTCGTTCCTCTCGGAGATCCCGGTCGCGGTGATCGAGGCCGCCCGGGTCGACGGGGCGCGGCTGCCGACGGTGCTGGCCCGCGTCATCGCCCCGATGGCGATGCCCGGCATCGCGGCGACGGCCCTGATCTGCTTCATCTTCAGCTGGAACGAGCTGTTGTTCGCCCGGGTCCTGACGGGCGTGGTCGCCGAGACCGCTCCCGTCTTCCTGACCGGTTTCATCACCAGCCAGGGCCTCTTCCTGGCCAAGGTGTGCGCCGCGTCGCTCGTCGTCTCCCTGCCGGTGCTCGCCGCGGGGTTCGCCGCCCAGGACAAACTCGTCCAGGGCCTGTCGTTGGGAGCCGTGAAATGAAGGCCGCCGTCATCGAGTCCGTGGGCCGGGCCGTCGTCAGCGAGGTCCCGGACCCGACGCCGGGCCCCCGCGAGGTCGTCGTCGAGGTCGCGGCCTGCGGGCTGTGCGGCACGGACCTGCACATCCTGCAGGGCGAGTTCGCGCCCGAGCTGCCGATCGTGCCGGGGCACGAGTTCGCGGGCGAGGTGGTCGGCGTCGGCTCCCTGGTCACCGAGGTGTCGCCGGGCGACCGGGTCGCCGTGGACCCCTCCCTGTACTGCTACGAGTGCCGCTCCTGCCGGACCGGCCACAACAACCTGT
Organism: Streptomyces prasinopilosus; assembly: GCF_001419695.1. GTDB lineage: Bacteria > Actinomycetota > Actinomycetes > Streptomycetales > Streptomycetaceae > Streptomyces > Streptomyces prasinopilosus. The sequence continues at coordinate 423 of NZ_LIRG01000064.1, read as the reverse complement.
GCGAGCGCTGGGCGGCGATCGGCGTCACCGTGCCGGGCGGGGCCGCCCGGTACGCGGTGGCCCCGGTGGCGAACTGCGTCAGGCTGCCCGAGCACGTCCGCACCCAGGACGCGGCCCTGATCGAACCGCTGTCCTGCGCGGTGCGCGGCTACGACGTCCTGCAGTCCCGCCTCGGCGCGCACGTCCTGATCTACGGCTCCGGAACGATGGGCCTGATGATGCTGGAACTGGCCAAGCGGACCGGCGCGGCGAGCGTGGACGTGGTCGACCTCAATCCGTCCCGCCTGGAGACGGCGCGGCGGCTGGGGGTCTCCGCGTCGGCGGCGAACCCGGACGAACTGGACCGCCCCCAGGGCTGGGACCTCGTCATCGACGCCACGGGGAACGCGGCGGCGATCCAGGACGGCCTGGAGCGGGTCGCCA
>NZ_LIRG01000639.1 GCF_001419695.1 Streptomyces prasinopilosus | reverse complement strand
GCGGGTGCGGCGCGGACGGCTGGCCCTGGACCTGCTCGCCCGCCACGGCGCGGACGGGGACATGGCGCCGATCGGTTCACGGCTCCCGGGGGAGCTGCGCAGGTTCGGCATCTCGTCATAACGTTCCGGAAACTCGACTTCACAGAAGCAGACACAGACGCGCACAATCCCACACACCCCTTTCTCGGGGTCGTCCGGCACCTTCTCCGCACCACCCCGCACCGCCCCGCACCGCAGCACCCCGCACCGCAGCTTCATCGCCGAATCCCTCGGCCCGAAAGCGACTTCGCACCTCCGGGCCGCCCTGCACACACATCAAGGATGATGATCATGCGTAACCGCAGAGCCGCCGTCGCCGCAGCAGCCACCGCCGTCTCCCTCGCCCTCACCCTGACCGCCTGCGGCCAGAGCGGCGAGGGCGGCAGCGAGGAGGACAAGGGGGACGCCAAGGGAGCGACCGTCGGCATCGCGATGCCGACCAAGTCCTCCGAGCGCTGGATCGCCGACGGCGACAACGTCGTCAAGCACCTGGAGTCCAAGGGCTACAAGACCAAGCTGGTCTTCGGCGAGGACGACCCGGACCAGCAGGTCGCCCAGGTCGAGAACCTGATCACACAGGACGTCAAGGCGCTGATCGTCGCGGCGATCGACAACAAGTCGCTGAACAACGTGCTGCAGCAGGCCAAGGACGCCGACATCCCGGTGATCTCCTACGACCGCCTGATCCTCGGCACGGAGAACGTCGACTACTACGCCTCGTTCGACAACGAGAAGGTCGGCGAACTCCAGGGCGACTACATCGTCGACAAGCTCGGCCTGAAGGACGGCAGCGAGAAGGGCCCCTTCAACATCGAGCTGTTCGCCGGCTCCAACGACGACAACAACACCCGCTACTTCTTCCAGGGCGCGATGAACGTCCTGCAGCCGTACATCGACAAGAAGCAGCTCGTCGTCAAGTCCGGCCAGACCGAACTGAACCAGGTCACCACCCTGCGCTGGGACGGCGGCACCGCCCAGAAGCGCATGGACGACATCCTGACCTCGTCCTACAAGACCGGGCGGGTCGACGCGGTCCTCTCCCCGTACGACGGCATCTCCATCGGCATCCTGTCGGCGCTGAAGTCGGACGACTACGGCTCCAAGAACAAGCCGCTGCCGATCGTCACCGGCCAGGACGCCGAGGTCGCCTCGGTGAAGTCGATCATCGCCGACCAGCAGTCCATGACGGTCTACAAGGACACCCGCGAACTCGCCAAGGTCGCCACGAACATGGTCGACGCGCTCCTGACGGACAAGGAGCCCGAGGTCAACGACACCAAGACCTACGACAACGGGGCGAAGGTCGTGCCGGCCTACCTGCTGGAGCCGGTCGCCGTGGACGAGGCCAACTACCAGGAGACCGTGGTCGACTCCGGCTACATCAAGGAGAGCGACCTCAAGTAGACGTCCCCGGCACACCGCCGTCACCTACGGATTGGAAGGCACGACCATGGCGGGACCCGTCCTGGAAATGCGCTCGATCGTCAAGACCTTTCCCGGCGTCAAGGCGCTGTCGGACGTCACCCTGACCGTTCGGCAGGGCGAGGTCCACGCCATCTGCGGCGAGAACGGCGCCGGCAAGTCGACCCTCAT
>NZ_LIRG01000638.1 GCF_001419695.1 Streptomyces prasinopilosus | reverse complement strand
CAGGCTCTCGTCCGCGCCCCGGCATCGTCACGCGCAGCGGGTGGGGCGCGGACGAGAGCCTGCGGGAGAAGACCTTCGTGTACACCGACACGGTGAGCGCGGCCTTCGTGCACCACAGCGCCTCCGGCAACAACTACACGTGCGCACAGGCCCCTTCGGTCATCCGCAGCATCTACCGCTACCACACGGAAAGCATGGGCTGGCGGGACATCGGCTACAACTTCCTCGTCGACAAGTGCGGCAAGATCTACGAGGGCCGCGCCGGGGGAGTGGCCAACCCGGTGCTGGGCGCCCACACCCTGGGGTTCAACAGCAACAGCACGGGCGTGGCGGTCCTCGGCACCTTCAGCTCCACGAGTCCGCCGGCCGCCGCGGTGACGGGCGTCGCCCAGCTCACCGCGTGGAAGCTCGGGCTGCACGGCATGGATCCGAGCGCGAAGACATACCTGACGTCCGGCGGTGGCAACCTCTACGCAAAAGGCACGAAGGTACGGCTGAACGTGATCTCCGGTCACCGGGACGGGTTCAACACCGAGTGCCCCGGGGGGAAGCTCTACGACAAGCTCGGCACCGTCCGTTCCGCAGCAGCCGGTTACCAGGGCCGCTGAGGACGGCGGACCGCCGGGTCCGGTCCCTTCCTGCCGGAGACACCGCCGTCGGAACCACTGTGCGACGGTCTGCGTACACTGACCGGCCGAAAGACAGTTCGGCCGGTCCCGGCAGGAAGCAGAGACGACAGGTGACAGAAGCGATTCTCCTGGTCGGGGGCAAGGGCACACGGCTGCGCCCGCTCACGGTGCGCACCCCGAAGCCCATGGTCCGGGCGGCCGGGGTGCCCTTCCTCACGCACCAGCTGGCGAGAGCCAGAGCGGCCGGCGTCGAGCACATCGTCCTGGCCACGTCCTATCTGGCCGAGGTCTTCGAACCGTACTTCGGCGACGGCTCCTCGCTGGGGCTGCACATCGAGTACGTGACGGAGGAGGAGCCCCTCGGCACGGGCGGCGCCCTCCGCAACGTCGCCTCCCGGCTGCACTCCGGCCCGGACGAACCGGTGCTGGTCTTCAACGGCGACATCCTCACCGGCCTGGACATCCGGGCGCTGGTCCGCACCCACCGGACGACGGGCGCGGACGTCTCCCTGCACCTGACGAAGGTGACGGACCCCAGGGCGTACGGCCTGGTCCCCACCGACGGCACGGGCCGCGTCCTGGCGTTCCTGGAGAAACCCCAGACGCCCGAGGAGATCGTCACCGACCAGATCAACGCGGGGGCGTACGTCTTCCGCCGCTCGGTCATCGACACGATCCCCACGGGCCGGCCGGTGTCCGTGGAACGCGAGACGTTCCCGGACCTGCTGTCGGCCGGGGCCCACCTCCAGGGGCTGGTCGACTCCACGTACTGGCTGGACCTCGGCACACCGGCGGCCTTCGTACGGGGCTCCGCGGACCTGGTGCTGGGCCGCGCCCCG
>NZ_LIRG01000637.1 GCF_001419695.1 Streptomyces prasinopilosus | reverse complement strand
CCCCCGGCCCCCGGCTCAGCGCACCAGCAGTTGTACGCCGCCCACCACCGTCGCCGCGATCACCAGCTGTTCGAACACCCGCTGGTTGATCCGGTCCACGGCCCACTTCCCGAGCAGCGCGCCGGGCACGACGAACAGGACGAGGGCCGCGTCGAGCAGCAGTGACTGCGCGTCGATCAGTCCGAGCCCCACGCTGAACGGCACCTTGGACGTGTTGACGATCAGGAAGAAGAACGCCGACGTCCCCAGGAAGCCCAGTTTCCGGAAACCCGCGGAGAGCAGGTACAGGGACATCACCGGTCCGCCCGCGTTGGCGACCATGGTGGTGAAGCCGCCGAGGACGCCGTACGAGCGGGCCTTGATCCGGCCGGCCCGGGAGGTGACCTCCTCGGGGCCGCTCCGGCCGCCGGGTCCTCCCTCCGCGTCGGCGGTGGCCCGCGCGGCGCGGTCCGCCGCTCGCCGCCGCCACACCGTCACCCCGGCCATCAGCAGCAGGATCGCCCCGATCGACGTCCCCACGGCCTCGTCGTCCGCCCGCATCAGGAAGAGGGTGCCGACGACGACACCGGCCGCGACCGCCGGGAACAGCCGCCACAGGGTGGGCCAGTGGGCGTGCCGCCGGTAGGTGAGGACGGCGAGCACGTCCCCGACGATCAGGAGGGGCAGCAGTACGCCGGTGGAGGCGCGGGCCGGCAGCACCGCCGCGAAGAGGGCGAGGCTGACCGTGTTGGCCCCGCTGACGGCGGTCTTGGAGAAGCCCACGAGCAGGGCCGCGAAGGCGAGGGCGGCGAATTCCCAGGCGGTGAGGTGCCAGAGCGTCATCATGTCCATTGCGGGGACCGATGGTACGTCCACGTGGCGATCACCGTGAGGGCCGTCTCACCTGCCGGCTTCCCGCGCTCCGGGCGGCGTTCTCCACCGCCGTCCGCGCCCGCCGACCGCGCCCGCCACCCGCCACCCGTCGTACCGGGCCGGGGCCCCGCCCCGCCCGGGCGGCCCGGGTTTGTCCCGGGAGGAACGGGGGCACCCGCGCGTTCGCGGAGCGACCATGCATTCGAGAAGGAGCGATACCCCATGACCGTTGTGCGGAGCACCCTGCCCGACGAGGCCAGCCGAGTCGCCGGCAAGGCACTCCAGGACACCCTGGTGGATCTCCTCGGTCTCTCGCTGATCGGCAAGCAGGCCCACTGGAACGTCGTGGGTCCGAGGTTCCGCTCGGTCCACCTCCAGCTGGACGAAGTGGTCTCGACCGCGCGCACCCAGGCCGACACGGTCGCGGAGCGGGCCGCGACGCTCGGTGTGCCGCCGGACGGCCGCCCGGAGACCGTCGCCAAGGTCTTCGCCCTGCCCGTCCCCGAGGAGGGCCTGCTGCGTGACGCGGACGTCGTGCGGCTGATGGCGGACGCGCTGGGGGCCGCGATCGTGCGGCTGCGCGAGCGCGTCGACGCCACCGAGAAGGCGGACCCGGTCACCCAGGACCTGCTGATCTCCGTCACCGCCGAGCTGGAGAAGCAGCGCTGGATGTTCGAGGCGGAGAGCACCCCCGCCGGGGCGTGACGGAACCCGGCGGGCATGACGGAACACCGACGGGGTGCCGCGTCTCCCGTCGGTGTTCCCTCGCCTCCCGCCCCCGTGCCCGCTCCCCCGTTCCGGGGACAGGGTGATCACCCCGCGGGCACAATGGCCGCGACGGCCGTCCGGCCGTGGGAAGGGCAGGGAGAGGGAGGGGGAGGGACGTGGGTGAGAGCCACACCCCGCCGCGCGGCCCGGCGCGACCGGACACCCCGGTGGCGCACAACGCGCGCGTGTGGAACCACTGGGTCGGCGGCGAGGACACCTACGAGGTCGACCGGCGGGTCGGCGACCGGATCGCCTCGATCCTCCCCGTCGTGCGGGACATCGCCCGCGCGGACCGGGAGTTCCTGGTGCGGGCCGTCACGTACCTGGCCGGGGAGCGGGGCGTGCGGCAGTTCCTCGTCCTCGGTGCCGGACTGCCCACCGCGGACAACACCCACGAGGTCGCCCAGCGGATCGCGCCCGGCTCCCGGGTCGTCCACGTCGACAACGACCCGGTCGTGCCGACGCACGCCCGGAGCCTGCTCGCCGGCACCGGGGAGGGCGCCGCCGACTACGTCGAGGCCGATGTGCGCGACCCGGACGTCGTGCTCGGACAGGCTGCCAGGACCCTGGACTTCGACCGCCCGGTCGCGGTGATGATGCTGGGCGTCCTCCACTTCGTCCCCGGCACCGGGCAGGCGCGCGGAACCGTCCGGCGGATCATGGAGAGGGTCCCCTCCGGCAGCTTCCTCGTCCTCACCCATCCCACCCACGACGCCGAGGTGGGCGGCGCGAGCCAGATCCCCGCGAGGGAGTTCTGGAACGAGAACGCCACTCCCCCGATCACGGCCCGCAGCGCCGGGGACGTCGCCGCGTTCCTCGAAGGGCTGCACCCGGTCGAGCCCGGTCCGGTGCCCTGCTCGCGGTGGCGTCCCCGGGCCGGCTCCGCCCCGGTGGTGCCGCAGTACGGCGCGGTGGCCGTGAAGCCCTGACCCGTGCCGGCTCCCCCGGCGTCGTCCGTCCGGCCGAACCCCTCGTGGAGGACACCACCCCCGCGAGGCGGCCGTCCTCGTCCGCCCGAACCGTCGAAAGTATGATCAAGCAATGTCTGACACGACCGAAACCACACCGGGATGGCTGTCCTCCGACGAGCTGGAGATGACACGTGCCCGCATGCCGATCCTGTACGTCGAGTCCGTCCCCGTACGTGTCGACGACAGCGGCGAAGTCACCAGCGTGGGCCTGCTGCTGCGCATCGGGCCGGACGGCACGGTCAGCCGGACGCTGGTCTCCGGCCGGGTGCTGCACCACGAGCGCATCCGGGACGCGCTGCTGCGCCACCTGGAGAAGGACCTCGGCCCGGTGGCGCTGCCCCGTGTCCCGGCCTCGCTCCAGCCGTTCACGGTCGCCGAGTACTTCCCCACGCACGGGGTCACGCCGTACCACGACCCGCGTCAGCACGCGGTGTCCCTCGCCTACATCGTGCCGGTGACGGGCGACTGCCGGCCCCGGCAGGACGCCCTCGACCTGGTGTGGTTCAGCCCTCAGGAGGCGCTGTCGGAGGCGGTGCAGAGTGAGATGCCGGGGGGACACGGGGTGCTGCTGAGGCAGGCCCTGGCGCACGCGGGCTGCCTGAGCTGACGCGGCGCGGGGCACGGCCTTCTCCTCACGGCCTTCTCCTCGCGGCCTCCGCCGTACGCGGCGGAGGCCGCGCCCCGTGCCGTTCACCGGGTCCCGTGGCCTTTCACGGCCGGGTCAGACGGCACGCCAGACGTTGTCGAAGGCCGCCGTCTCGATGGCCCGCCGTTGCCGTACACCGGCCAGTTCGACGACGGCTTCGTTGACCGCGGCCAGCACGGTCACGACCCGGTCGTCGCCGAGATCCGCGAGGTCGTCGCGGCCCTCGGGCCCCTCGTCCGGGTCGCCGCCGTACCGGGCGCCGACGCCCGCGGCGGCGGCGAGGGCGGTGAGCACGGGTTCGCGCGCCGCCCAGCGGTCGTTCGCGCGGCGGCGTGCCGGCGAGTCGGCCAGGGCCGACGGGTCGACGCCCAGTGACGGCTTCCGCGCGCGCCGACGGGCGGTGGCCGGACCGGTCGTCCCCAGTTCCGCGAGGTACGCGGCCGCCAGGTCGCGGCCCCGGCGCCACAGCCAGTCCTCCACCTGTTCGTGGGGCTCCCGCCGGGCCAGCGAGGACGCGGCCCGCCGCAGCAGGGGATCCTCGACGGCCGGCTCCGCTTCCCGCTCCGGACCCGGCACCACCCGGTCCTCGTCGAGGTCGGCGGCCCCGGCGGCGATGAGGTCGATCAGTTCCGCTCCCGCGAGCGCCAGCGACAGGTCGCCCTGCTCGACGGACGGACCGGAACGCGTGTCGATGACGACGACGAGCAGGTCCCGCGCTGTGGTCATGAGCGGCTCCACATCAGGAGGGGGGCGGCGGCGAACGAGCGTCGACGGGTCCCGTCGGCGGCACACCCGTCGTCCCCAGAACGACGAAGGCCGTCCCGTCGTTCCCACCGCCCCGCCGCCGCCTCGTGCCCCGCCGCCGGCTCCTCCACCCTCACCGACGCCCGGGGCCCGGGGCTCTCGGGACGCGGGCGGGCTCAGGTGCGGGCCGGGCCGACCGGCTGGCGGAGGATCGTGCGCAGCCGGCCCGGTTCCGTCCTGCGGGCGTCGGAGAGGTAGATCTCGTGATGGTGCCCGCGGGGGACCAGCCCCTCGGCTGGCATGAACTCCTCGTGCATGCGGGCGATCGTGGGGGCCTCCTCGTCGTACGGACCGACGTGGAGGATCTGCACGCACCGTCCTTCGGCATACTCCTCGAACCTCACCCGGTGCCCGGCGCCGAGTTCCCTCGTCCTCCGGACGTGGTCCATGGCCTCGTCGGCCAGGGCGGAACCGACCCACTCCGGCTGGACGATCATGAGCGTCCAGTTCCACTCGTCATGGTCCCGGGTCTTGAAGGCGCCGAGGTCGTCCGCGGTCCACAGTCCTTCCAGCGGTCCGACGGTGTGGGTCCGGGCCAGTTCCCTCCTGGCGAGCGCGCGCACGGCGTAGGCGGTCGTGTACAGGGCCTCGACCACCGCGCGGTAGTCGGCCGAGGTGTTGGGGTCGCCGCGGCCGTCCGCCATCAGGAAGCCCATGCGCGGCACGTCGACGATCCCGAACCGGTCGCGCCGGGCCGAGTAGAGGTCCCGTCGTTCCTTCTTGACGTCGTAGTTCCGCATGGGGGCGTCCTCTCCGTCGCGTCCGTCGCGGGAGGGCTTCGAACAGGGTGCGGAGGTGCCGTTCCGGCGGTCCCGGGAACGACCGGAGGCGGTTCCGGATTTCTCCGGAACCGCCTCCGACCCACGACTCTTCCGAGTCGGGACGNNCCAAGCTGCGCCACGTCCCGCTGCCCGTCTGACCTGGTGATTCCCCGGCGTCGACGTGCACGGAAACAATACCGCACCCAGAGCGGTGATCGCGCACCCCTTTGTCCGGGGGACGGGGACACGGCTTGACCTCAAGTCCGGTCGAGGTCGCACGATCGCCGTATGACGATCACCGAGGAACACCCCCGGGGGACGCCGGTCTCGTACGGCCGTGCGGATCTGCCCGCGCTGATGGGCCGGATGACCGGGGACGAGAAGCACGGACCGGCGGCGACCTCCACCCTGGACGTGCTGTGGGTGCTCTACGACCGTGTCCTGCGGGTCTCACCGGAGCGGACGGAGGACCGGGACCGGGACAGGTTCCTGCTGTCGAAGGGGCACGGCCCGATGGCGTACTACGCCGTGCTGGCCGCCAAGGGCTTCCTGCCGGTGGAGTGGCTGACCGGGTTCGGCTCGTACGACTCGCCGCNNTCGGCAGCGGATCGCTGGGGCACGGGCTGCCGATCGCGGTCGGAACGGCGCTGGGACTGCGCGCGCAGGGACTCGACGGGCCGGCCGTGTGGGTGCTGACCGGGGACGCCGAGCTGGACGAGGGCAGCAACCACGAGGCGATCGCGTTCGCCGGTCCGGCCGGACTGGAACGGCTGCACACCGTCGTCGTGGACAACTCCTCCGCCACGCACGCCCGGCCCGGCGGGATCGCCGCGCGCTTCGAGGCGGCGGGCTGGTCCGTGCTCACGGCCGACGGCCGCGACCACGAGGCGCTGCACGCGGCGTTCACCGCGCCGCAC
>NZ_LIRG01000636.1 GCF_001419695.1 Streptomyces prasinopilosus | reverse complement strand
CCCCGATCAAGTCCCCCCGGACACTTGGAAGGTACCGCCCTCGGTCTCTTGGGCGGTACCTTCCAAGTGTCCGGGGGGACTTGATCGGGGGGTCGGTCGGGTGAGCGGTGGACGCACGCGTGTGCTGAGGCTCGAGGAGCTCGGCGAGGGGGAGCGGGAACGGTGGCGTGAGCTGCGCGCCGCGACAAAGGCACCGCGCAGTCCCTTCATGGAACCGGAGTTCGCCGTCGCCGTGGCCGGGGTGCGGCCCCGGTCCCGGGTCGCGGTGCTGTACGAGGGGGCGTCCGCCGAGCCGGCCGGATTCCTGCCGTACGAGCGGGGGATGTGGGGGCAGGGCCGGGCGATCGGGTTCGGCGTCTCGGACTGCCAGGGCGCCGTCCTGCGTCCGGGTCCGGTGCCGGACACCGGTGAACTGCTGCGCGCCTGCTCGGTGTCGAGCTTCGCCTTCGACAACCTGGAGGCGGGTCAGGCCCTGTTCGTCCCGTACGCGGCCGAGGAGCACGCCACCTTCGTCATCGACGTGGAGAAGGGCTACGGGAGCTACGAGTCCGTCCTGCGCGCCCGGTCGCCGAAGTTCCTGAAGACCACCCTGGCCAAGGAGCGCCGGCTCGGCCGCCGGGCCGGACCGGTGCGGTTCGTGTTCGACGAACGCGACCCGGCCGTGCTCCGCGCGCTCATCGGGTGGAAGTCGGCGCAGTACCGCAGGACCGGGCGCCGCGACCGGTTCGCGCAGGATTGGATCACCCGGCTCGTGGGCCGCCTGGCCGGGACCCGGGCCCCGGAGTGCACGGGCACGCTGTCCGTCCTGTACGCCGGGGAGCGTCCCGTCGCGGCCCACTTCGGTCTGCGGTCGGCCTCGGTCCTGGCCTGCTGGTTCCCGGCGTACGACACGGAGTTCGCGAAGTTCTCGCCGGGGCTCGTCCTGCACCTGCGGATGGCCGAGGCGGCGGCCGGCGCGGGCATCGGCCTGCTCGACATGGGACGCGGCCCGGCCGCGTACAAGGACGCGCTGAAGACGGGCGAGCACGCCGTCCACGAGGGGGAGGCGACGCGTCCGGGTCCGGGCGCCGTGCTCCAGCTGCTGCGCCGCGGGCCCGTGCGCCGCGCGCACGGCTTCGTCGCCGCCCGGCCGCGTCTCGCCTCACTGGCGTCGCGGACCTTGCAGGGGGCGGCCCGGCTGCGCCGGCCGTGAGGGGGTCCCGGTCGCGGGGCCGCCCGGGGCGGCGGCGGCCGGCGGTGTCCACCGTTCGACCGTTCCTGGGGAGGGGAGGGTTCATGTCCCGCACAGCACGTACGCAGGAGGAGATACGGCGGTTCCTGGCCGTCGGCGCGGTTCAGGTCGCCGAACTGGACCTGAGCGGCGAGGACGCCGTCCTGAGGCCCGGCCCGGGCAGCCCGCCGGTGACACACGGCGAGGTGTTCCTGCTGGTCAGGAGGGACGGCCTGCCGGTGGGCACCCTGCTGGGCAGGGTGCCGGAGGGGGCCGACCCGACGACGGTCCTGGAGGCGCTCGCACGGCAGGTGCGGGTCCCGGCACCCGGGCGGGGTCCCGGCGCGGCGGGGACGGCCGCGGAGGCCCCCGTGCCGGCGTCACCGCCCTTCGCCTCGGTCGTCGTGGCCAGCCGGGAGCGGACCGGACAGCTCGCCCGCGCCCTCGACTCGCTCCTCGCGCAGGACCATCCGCGCTTCGAGGTCGTCGTCGTCGACAACGCGCCCGTGACGGACGAAACACGCGACCTGGTGCACCGGAAGTACGGGGAGCGCGTGCGGTACGTGCGCGAGCCGGTCCCCGGACTCGCGACCGCGCACAACACCGGGCTCGCCCACGCCCTGGGCGAGGTGATCGCGTTCACCGACGACGACGTCGTCGCCGACGTCCGCTGGCTCACCGGGCTGACCGCGCCCTTCGCGGCCGACCCGGGGCTCGGCTGCGCCACCGGACTGATCCTGCCCGCCCGGCTGCGCACCCCGGCCCAGGTCCTGCTGGAGAGCCACGGCGGCTTCGCGAAGGGGTTCGTGCCGACGACGTACGACCCGCGGGAACCGCCCCGGGACGAACCGCTGTTCCCCTTCACCGCGGGCCGGTTCGGCTCCGGGGCGAACATGGCGTTCCGCGCGGAGGTGCTGCGCGCGGTCGGCGGTTTCGACCCGGCCACCGGTGCCGGGACGCCCGCCCGGGGCGGCGACGACCTGTACGGGTTCGTCCGGGTCCTCGCCCGGGGGCACCGGCTCCACTACACGCCCCGGGCACTGGTGTGGCACCACCACCGGGAGACCTGGGCCGATCTGGAGACCCAGGCGTTCGGCTACGGCGCCGGCCTCACCGCCTACCTCACGGCGATCCTGGTTGCCCGGCCCGCACTGCTGCCCGCGTTCCTCGCCCGGCTGCCCCGCGGCCTGTCCCACGCCCGCGGCCTCACCGCCGTGCGGAGGACCGGGGACGCCGAGAGCCCGGAGGGCACCGGGACCGGCTCGGCCGCTCCGGGCGGCCACGACGCCCGCACCACCCACCCCTGGCCGCGCCGCCTCTCACGGCTGCAGCGCCGGGGGATGCTGTACGGCCCCG
>NZ_LIRG01000635.1 GCF_001419695.1 Streptomyces prasinopilosus | reverse complement strand
CGCCGGTCCGTGTGCCCTCCACCACGTTTTTGCAACTAGTTGCAAAACCAAGTGCGCGTCCTCTACAACAGAGGGAAGACACCGCGCACGGAGGGCCCGATGAGCCGTTACCCGCACCTGTTGACCCCCCTCGACCTGGGCTTCACCACCCTGCCCAACCGGGTCCTCATGGGCTCCATGCACGTGGGCCTGGAGGAGGCCGAGAACGGCTTCGAGCGCCTGGCCGAGTTCTACGCCGCCCGCGCCCGCGGCGGCGTCGGCCTCATCGTCACCGGCGGCATCGCGCCCAACGACGAGGGCCGGACCTTCGAGGGCGGCGCGAAGCTCACCACCGAGGAGGAGGCGCAGCGGCACCGCGTGGTCACCGAGGCCGTGCACCGCGAGGGCGGGCGCATCGCCCTGCAGATCCTGCACGTCGGCCGGTACGCCTACCACCGGGACCTGGTCGCCCCCAGCCCCCTGAAGGCGCCGATCAGCCCCTTCACGCCCCGCGAACTCACCGACGCGGACATCGAGCGCACCATCGACGACTACGTCCGCACCGCCCGCCTCGCCCGGCAGGCCGGCTACGACGGCGTCGAGATCATGGGCTCCGAGGGTTACCTGATCAACGAGTTCATCGTCGCGCAGACCAACCGGCGCACCGACCGCTGGGGCGGCTCGTACGAGAACCGGACGCGCTTCCCCCTCGAGATCGTCCGCCGGGTGCGCGAGGCGGTCGGCGAGGACTTCATCGTCGTCTACCGGCTCTCCATGCTGGACCTCGTGCCCGGCGGCTCGACCCTGGACGAGGTGATCACGCTGGCCCGCGGTGTCGAGGAGGCCGGCGCCACGATCATCAACACCGGCATCGGCTGGCACGAGGCGCGCATCCCCACCATCGCGACCTCCGTACCGCGCGGCGCCTACACCTGGGTGACCAAGCGGCTGATGGGCGAGGTCTCGGTCCCGCTCGTCACCACCAACCGGATCAACACCCCCGAACTCGCCGAGCAGCTGCTCGCCGAGGGGCACGCCGACATGGTGTCGATGGCCCGCCCGATGCTCGCCGACCCCGACTTCGTGGCCAAGGCCGCGGACGGCCGGCCCGAGGCGATCAACACCTGCATCGGCTGCAACCAGGCCTGTCTGGACCACACCTTCAACCTGCAGATCACCTCCTGCCTGGTCAATCCGCGCGCCTGCCACGAGACCGAGCTGGTGCTGTCCCCGACCAGGCGCCGCAAGCGCGTCGCGGTCGTCGGCGCCGGCCCGGCCGGCCTGGCCTGCGCCGTCGGCGCAGCCGAACGCGGCCACGACGTCACCCTGTTCGACGCCGCGAGCGAGATCGGCGGCCAGCTCAACGTCGCCCGCAAGGTCCCCGGCAAGCAGGAGTTCGACGAGACCCTGCGCTACTTCCGCACCCGGCTCGCCGAACTGGCCGTCGACGTACGCCTGGACACCCGGGTCACGGCCGGCGACGTGGCGGACCACGACGAGGTCGTCGTCGCCACCGGAGTCACCCCGCGCGTCCCCGACCTGCCCGGCGTCGACCACCCGAGCGTGCTCGGCTACCTCGACGTCCTGCGCGACGGCGCCCCCGTCGGCGAGCGGGTCGCCGTCCTCGGCGCGGGCGGCATCGGCTTCGACGTCGCCGAGTTCCTCACCGACGGCGGCGACAAGGCGCACGAGGACCCCGAGACGTACTTCCGCCAGTGGGGCGTCGACATGGAGCACCGCACACCCGGCGGTCTCACCGCACCCGAGCGGCCCGCCCCGCCGCGCACCGTCCACCTGCTCCAGCGCAAGACGACCAAGGTCGGCGCCGGTCTGGGCAGGACCACCGGGTGGATCCACCGCACCGAGCTGAAGCACCGCGGTGTCACCATGGTCCCCGGCGTGCGCTACGACCGCATCGACGACGCGGGCCTGCACCTCACCGTCGACGGCGAGAGCACCGTCCTGGAGGTGGACACGATCGTCCTGTGCACCGGCCAGGAGCCGCGCCGCGACCTGTACGAGGAACTGGTCGCGGCCGGACGCTCCGTCCACCTGATCGGCGGCGCCGACGTGGCCGCCGAACTGGACGCCAAGCGGGCCGTCAAGCAGGGCACGGAGGTGGCGGCGGCCCTCTAGTGACCCGAGCCGGAGACCCTCGGCGGAGTCACCGCCCACCGCCGAAGGGTCTCCGACTCGGGTCACCGGGCCGATCCCGGGCCGTCCCTAGGATGGGATCCATGTCACTCCCGCACGCGATCCTCACCGCCCTGCTCGAGAAGCCGTCGTCGGGGCTGGAGCTGACCCGTCGCTTCGACAAGTCGATCGGATACTTCTGGTCCGCGACGCATCAGCAGATCTACCGCGAGCTGGGGAGGCTGGAGGCCGAGGGCCTGATCCGGGCGCTGGCCGCCGAACAGCCCGCCCGCGGGCAGAAGAAGGCCTACGAGGTGCTGCCCGCGGGCCGCGCCGAACTGGTCCGCTGGACCTCCACGGCGCAGGGGCTTGGGGTCCTGCGCCGTGG
>NZ_LIRG01000634.1 GCF_001419695.1 Streptomyces prasinopilosus | reverse complement strand
CCCCGGCCGGCACCGGCGACGCCGTGCCGCCCGCCGGGGCACCGGACCGGGCCAGGGGCACCAAGGGGCGCACGTTCACCGGGATCGCGGCCGCCGCCGTCACCACCGTGCTGGCGGTCGTCGTGGCCGGCCAGGTCGCCGACGGAGGCGACGGCTCCGACGGCCTGCGGGCGCAGTCCGCCCCCGAACAGGCGGCGCGCGACGCCCGGGACCCCGGAGCGAGCGGGGGCGCGGACGAGGAGCGGAACACCTCCCCGGGCGCCTCCCGCGCCGCCGGGCCGCTGACGTACGCGCAGAAGATGGACGAGAAGTACCCGCTCGGCGCCACCGTCAAGGGCTCGGGGAAGTTCGACGCGGTCCCCGGCACCGCCGGCGCGCCGGGCAAGGGACAGAAGATCACCTACCGCGTGGACGTGGAGCGGGGACTCGGGCTGGACGGCGCGCTGTTCGCCGAGGCGGTGCACCGGACGCTCAACGACAACCGCAGCTGGGCGCACAACGGTGCCCGCGCCTTCGAGCGCATCCACTCCGGCACCCCCCGCTTCGTCATCACCCTGGCCAGTCCCGGGACGACCGCCGAGTGGTGCGCCAGGTCCGGCCTGGACACCACGGTCGACAACGTCTCCTGCGACTCGGCCGCCACCGAACGCGTCATGATCAACGCGTTCCGCTGGGCGCAGGGCGCCGAGACGTACGGCGACGAGATGCTCGCCTACCGCCAGATGCTGATCAACCACGAGGTCGGCCACCGCCTCGGGTACAACCACCTCACCTGCGACAAGGACGGCGATCTGGCGCCGGTCATGCAGCAGCAGACCAAGTTCCTCGACCACGACGGAATCAGCTGCCTGCCCAACGCCTGGCCGTACCCGAAGGGCTGACGGACGCGTCGCAACCGGCACGGGGCCGCGGGTGCCCGTGCCGCGGGCCGCCGCCGTCCGCAGCGGCGGTCGATCCTCCGGAGAGACGGAACGCGTCCCGCGCGGGAAAGTTACGGTCGTTCACCCCTTCCAGTGGCGCGACGGACAACCGTCCATCACGCCGCCCCCTTGACCGTCTACGTTCGTCCCGCTGCGAGCCGCCGGGTCAACGGCGGCTCCCCATACGGGAGATCGGGGGTGCACTCGTGCGCATCGGACTGTTCACGGAGGGTGGCTATCCGTATGTGAGCGGTGACGCCGGACTCTGGTGCGACCGTCTCGTGCGCGGACTCGGGCACCACGAGTTCGACGTCTACGCGTTCAGCCGCAGCGAGGCACAGGAGGACGGCGGCTGGGTGCCGCTGCCGCCCCAGGTCGCACGGGTGCGCACCGCGCCGCTGTGGACGACCGAGGACGACGGGGTGGTGTACGGCAGGCGCGCGCGCCGCCGCTTCGCCGAGCACTACGGCGAACTCGCCGCCGTCCTGTGCACGTCGGACCCGGAATCCGCGTCGGGCCAGGGGTCCGCGTCCGCGTCGGGCCAGAGGTCCGCTTCGGGCCCCGCGGCCGCCGGCGCGCGCCCCGGGACGGAAGGGACGGCCCCCGTCCCGGCCGAGGCGGACCGTTTCGCCGGAGCCCTGTACGGCCTCGCCGACCTCGCCCGCGAGGAAGGCGGTCTCGCGGCCGCCCTGCGCTCCGAGACCGCCGTACGCGCCCTGGAACACGCCTGTCGTGCGCCCCGCGTGCTGCCCGCCGCGCGGGAGGCCCGCGTGGCGGACCTGCTGGCCGTGGCCGCGCACCTGCACGAGGCCTTGCGCCCCCTCTCGCTCGACTGGTACGAGGAGGACGGGCTCGGCGCGGTCGACCTGTGCCACGCCGCCTCCGGCGGCACGGCCGCCCTCCCGGGCCTGCTCGCCGGCCACTTCTTCGACGTCCCCCTGCTGGTGACCGAGTACGGCGTACGCCTGCGCACCCACTACCTGACCCGGCCGGACTCCTCGCCCGCCGTCCGCTCCCTCCTCGCGGCCTTCCACGGCCGGCTCACCACCGAGACCTACCGGCGGGCCGCTCTCCTCACCCCGGGCAACACCCACGCCCGCCGCTGGCAGGAGCGCTGCGGCGCCGACCGGGCGAAGGTCCGCACGGTCCCCCCCGGGGTGGACGCGGCGCCCTTCGCGGAGGCGGGCGAGTCCCCGCAACGGGGCGATCCGCACACCCTCGTCTGGGCCGGCCGGGTGGAGCCCGCCAAGGACCTGGTCTCGCTGCTGCACGCGTTCGCCGGGATCCACGCGGCCGAGCCCGGGACCCGCCTGCGGATCATCGGCGGCCCGGCCGGCCCCGAGGGCGCCGCCTACCTCGAGCACTGCCGGGCCCTGGCCGCGCGGCTCTTCCCGGACGGGACCGGCGCCCCGCACGCCGCCGGCCGCGGGCCGGTGTCCTTCGAGGAACCCGGCGGCCCGGGACTCGCCGGCCCCGCCGACGCGTACGCCGCCGGCGCCGTGACCGTCCTCTCCAGCGTGGTCGAGGGCTTCCCCACCGGACTCGTCGAGGCGATGCTCGCCGGCCGCGCGACGGTGTCCACGGACGTCGGGGCGGTGGTCGAGGTCATCGGCGGCACCGGACTCGTCGTCCCCCCGCGCGATCCGCAGGCGCTCGCACAGGCGTGTGTCTCGCTGCTGCGCGACCCCGAGCGGCGTACGCGCCTCGGTGCCGCCGCGCGCGCCCGCGCACTCGAACTGTTCACCGTCGAGCAGAACGTCGCCGCGTTCCACGGCCTGTACCTGGAGGCCGTCGCGCACACCCCGGTCCGCCGCGTCCGCCCGAGCGGCACGGGTGACCCCCTGCCCTTCGCCGCACCGGTCGAGGCCCGCGTCCCCGGTCACTGGGCCGACCCCGCCTCCCGCAGGCCGCGCCGTGCCACCCCCGCCTGGGCCGCGGACCCACCGGAGAGGTGCTCTTCCGCGGCCCAGGCGGGGGTGGCACGGCGCGGCCTGCGGGAGGCGGGGTCGGCCCAGTGAC
>NZ_LIRG01000633.1 GCF_001419695.1 Streptomyces prasinopilosus | reverse complement strand
CTACAAGCCGGGCGCCCCTCAGGCCCCGGCCCCGGCGAACAACGCGGTGACGGGGACCGCCGGCACGGCGGCGGCCGCGGCGGCCGCACCGGCCCGGCCCGCCGCGCCGCCCGCGCCCGCCGCCCCGCAGCAGCCCGCCGCCGCACCGCCGGCCGCCCCGCCGGCCGCGAAGGCCCCGGCGCCCGCTCCCGCGAAGGCCGCCCCGGCCCCCGCGAAGCCGGCCGCCGCCAAGCCGGCCGCCGCGAAGTCCCAGGCCCCCAAGGCGCAGCCCGCCGACGGGGCCAAGCAGGGCGCCGAGCAGGTGACGCTGCGCGGCCCGTCCGCGGCCGTCGCGAAGAACATGGACGCCTCCCTGGAGGTGCCCACGGCCACGTCCGTGCGCGCGCTCCCGGTGAAGCTCCTGTTCGACAACCGCATCGTCATCAACAACCACCTCAAGCGCGCCCGCGGCGGGAAGATCTCCTTCACGCACCTCATCGGCTACGCGATGGTCCAGGCCATCAAGGCGATGCCGTCGATGAACTGGCACTACGCGAAGGTGGACGGCAAGCCCACCCTGGTGAAGCCCGAGCACATCAAGTTCGGCCTCGCCATCGACCTCGTGAAGCCGAACGGCGACCGCCAGCTGGTCGTCGCGGGCATCGAGAAGGCCGAGACGCTGAACTTCTTCGAGTTCTGGCAGGCCTACGAGGACATCGTCCGTCGTGCCCGCGACAACAAGCTGACGATGGCCGACTTCACGGGCGTCACGGTCTCGCTGACCAACCCCGGTGGCCTCGGCACCGTCCACTCCGTGCCGCGCCTGATGCCGAACCAGTCGGTGATCATGGGCGTCGGCTCCATGGACTACCCGGCGGAGTTCCAGGGCACCAGCCAGGACACCCTGAACAAGCTCGGCATCTCGAAGGTCATGACGCTCACGTCGACCTACGACCACCGGGTGATCCAGGGTGCCGCCTCCGGCGAGTTCCTGCGCGCCGTCGCGAACCTGCTGCTCGGCGAGAACGGCTTCTACGACGACATCTTCGAGGCGCTGCGCATCCCCTACGAGCCGGTCCGCTGGCTCAAGGACATCGACGCGTCCCACGACGACGACGTCACCAAGGCCGCCCGCGTCTTCGAGCTGATCCACTCCTACCGGGTCCGCGGCCACGTCATGGCCGACACCGACCCGCTGGAGTACCGCCAGCGCAAGCACCCCGACCTGGACATCACCGAG
The DNA here is from genome assembly GCF_001419695.1 of Streptomyces prasinopilosus. Taxonomy (GTDB): domain Bacteria; phylum Actinomycetota; class Actinomycetes; order Streptomycetales; family Streptomycetaceae; genus Streptomyces; species Streptomyces prasinopilosus. The sequence continues at coordinate 2,900 of NZ_LIRG01000633.1, read as the reverse complement.
CACGGGCTCACCCTGTGGGACCTGGAGCGCGAGTTCGCGGTCGGCGGCTTCTCGGGCAAGACCCTGATGAAGCTGCGCGACATCCTCGGTGTGCTCCGCGACTCGTACTGCCGCACCACCGGCATCGAGTTCATGCACATCCAGGACCCGAAGCAGCGCAAGTGGATCCAGGACCGCGTGGAGCGCTCGCACTCCAGCCTGGAGCGCGAGGAGCAGCTGCGCATCCTGCGCCGGCTGAACGCGGCGGAGGCCTTCGAGACCTTCCTGCAGACCAAGTACGTCGGCCAGAAGCGCTTCTCCCTGGAGGGCGGCGAGTCCGTCATCCCGCTGCTCGACGCCGTGCTGGACTCGGCCGCCGAGTCCCGTCTCGACGAGGTCGTCATCGGCATGGCCCACCGCGGCCGGCTGAACGTGCTGGCCAACGTCGTGGGCAAGTCGTACGCGCAGATCTTCCGCGAGTTCGAGGGCAACCTCGACCCGAAGTCGATGCACGGCTCCGGCGACGTGAAGTACCACCTGGGCGCCGAGGGCACCTTCACCGGCCTCGACGGCGAGCAGATCAAGGTTTCCCTGGTCGCCAACCCCTCCCACCTGGAGGCGGTGGACCCGGTCCTGGAGGGCGTCGCGCGCGCCAAGCAGGACATCATCAACAAGGGCGGCACGGACTTCACCGTCCTGCCGGTGGCGATCCACGGCGACGCGGCCTTCGCGGGCCAGGGCGTGGTGGCCGAGACCCTGAACATGTCGCAGCTGCGCGGCTACCGCACCGGCGGCACGGTCCACGTCGTCATCAACAACCAGGTCGGCTTCACCGCCGCGCCCGAGTCCTCGCGCTCGTCGATGTACGCGACGGACGTGGCCCGCATGATCGAGGCCCCGATCTTCCACGTGAACGGCGACGACCCGGAGGCCGTGGTCCGCGTCGCGCGGCTGGCCTTCGAGTTCCGCCAGGCGTTCAACAAGGACGTGGTGATCGACCTCATCTGCTACCGCCGCCGCGGTCACAACGAGTCGGACAACCCGGCGTTCACGCAGCCGCTGATGTACGACCTGATCGACAAGAAGCGCTCGGTGCGCAAGCTGTACACCGAGTCCCTCATCGGTCGCGGCGACATCACCCTGGAAGAGGCCGAGCAGGCGCTGCAGGACTACCAGGGCCAGCTGGAGAAGGTCTTCACCGAGGTCCGCGAGGCGGCGTCGCAGCCGACGTCCGTCGAGCCCTCGGAGCCGCAGGCGCAGTTCCCGGTGGCCGTGAACACGGCGGTCACCTCGGAGGTCGTCAAGCGGATCGCCGAGTCCCAGGTCAACATCCCCGACCACGTCACCATCCACCCGCGCCTGCTGCCGCAGCTGCAGCGCCGGGCGGCGATGGTCGAGGACGGCACGATCGACTGGGGCATGGGCGAGACCCTCGCGGTCGGCTCGCTGCTCCTGGAGGGCGTGCCGGTCCGGCTGGCCGGCCAGGACTCGCAGCGCGGCACCTTCGGCCAGCGCCACGCGGTCGTCATCGACCGCGAGACGGGCGCCGAGTTCACGCCGCTGCTGTACCTGTCCGAGGACCAGGCGCGGTACAACGTCTACAACTCCCTGCTCTCCGAGTACGCGGCGATGGGCTTCGAGTACGGCTACTCGCTGGCCCGCCCCGACGCGCTGGTGATGTGGGAGGCGCAGTTCGGCGACTTCGTCAACGGCGCGCAGACGGTCGTGGACGAGTTCATCTCGTCGGCCGAGCAGAAGTGGAACCAGACCTCCGGTGTGACCCTGCTCCTGCCGCACGGCTACGAGGGCCAGGGCCCGGACCACTCCTCGGCCCGCCCGGAGCGGTTCCTGCAGCTCTGCGCGCAGAACAACATGACGGTCGCGATGCCGACCCTCCCGTCGAACTACTTCCACCTCCTGCGGTGGCAGGTGCACAACCCGCACCACAAGCCGCTGGTCGTCTTCACCCCGAAGTCGATGCTGCGCCTGAAGGCCGCGGCCTCGAAGGCGGAGGAGTTCACCACGGGCCAGTTCCGCCCGGTCATCGGCGACGACTCGGTCGACCCGGCCGCGGTCAAGAAGGTCGTCTTCTGCTCCGGCAAGGTCTACTACGACCTCGAGGCCGAGCGGAAGAAGCGCGGCGTGACGGACACGGCGATCCTGCGCATCGAGCGCCTGTACCCGCTGCCGGGTACCGAGCTCCAGGCGGAGATCAAGAAGTACCCGAACGCCGAGAAGTACCTGTGGGCCCAGGAGGAGCCGGCGAACCAGGGTGCCTGGCCGTTCATCGCGCTCAACCTGATCGACCACCTCGACCTGGCGGTCGGCGCCGACGTGCCGCACGGCGAGCGTCTGCGCCGCATCTCGCGCCCGCACGGCTCGTCCCCGGCCGTCGGTTCCGCGAAGCGGCACCAGGCCGAGCAGGAGCAGCTGGTGCGTGAGGTGTTCGAAGCCTGACGGGCTGGTGAGCGACGCCCTCACGGGTCGTGGACGACCGGGCCGCATCCCCTCGCCGGGGATGCGGCCCGGTCGCGTTTCCGCGGTCCGGTCGCGTCTCCGCGGCCCGGTGCGGTCCGGTGCGGCTCAGCGCGGTTCGGCGGGGTCCGGCACGGTTCGGCGCACGCATATTCTTGTTCCCATGTACTTCACGGACCGTGGCATCGAGGAACTGGAGAAGCGGCGCGGCGAGGAGGAGGTCACCTTCGAGTGGCTCGCCGAGCAGTTGCGGACGTTCGTCGATCTCAACCCCGACTTCGAGGTGCCGGTGGAGCGCCTGGCGACCTGGCTGGCCCGGCTGGACGACGACGAGGACGAGGAGTAGGGCCCGCCGGCCGGACCGGCCCGCCCGCCGCGTGCGCGGGTCCCGCCGGCCGGTCCGGTCGCGGGGGCGCCGCGGGTTCAGTCGCGGGGGTGGGTGAGTG
>NZ_LIRG01000632.1 GCF_001419695.1 Streptomyces prasinopilosus | reverse complement strand
CACCAGCACGAAGACCCCCAACCGGTACCGGCTGGGGGTCTTCGTGCTGGTGGGGCTAACAGGATTTGAACCTGTGGCCTCATCCTTATCAGGGATGCGCTCTAACCAACTGAGCTATAGCCCCGCCGCGCTCTGCGGTGTATGTCCCGCGCGCTGACTCCTGAAGATTAGCGCACGACCGGGGCAGTCCCAAAATCGGTTGCCGGGGGGCCGTCAGGGCGGGCCGGGAAAGCGCCGGGCTCCGCTCACTCGTCCTCGGCCAGCGTCAGCTCGACGCCGCCCACGAAGCCCGCGGAGAGGTTGTAGATGAACGCGCCGAGGGTCGCCAGGGCCGTCGCCAGGACGACGTCGATGACCGCGATGATCGTCGTGAACATCAGCACGTTGGGCAGCGACAGGAAGGACTGGAGGTCGAAGCCGTTCGACTCGTTGGAGCCGGTCGCCTCGGAGATCGTGCCGCCGACGGTGGAGAAGACGCCCATCGCGTCCATGACCATCCACAGCACCGCGGCCGCGACGATCGTGCAGATGCCCAGGGCGATGGAGAGCAGGAAGCTGACCTTCATCACCGACCAGGGGTCGGCCTTGGCCACCCGCAGGCGCGCCTTGCGCACGCGCGGCGTGGTGCGCGCCCCCGTGCGCGGGCGGCGCACCGCGCCGGCCTGCCCCTCCGCCGCGCCGTCCTGCGCGGTGTAGGCCTGCGGCGGGTGGTACGGCCCCGCCTGCTGCTGCGGCTGCCGTTCCCCCGGCAGCGGTGAGGTCGTGGGAGCGGCGGCGCCCTGTCCGGACGCGCTCTGCTGCTGGCCTCGGGTGTCCGTCACAGTCCCCCCCTGGGATCCACGTCTGTCGGACGAAGGCGAGTCCTTGCCGGGCGCCTGGCTCGGCGACTTGATCGGCGCCTTGATCGCTTTCAGGTTGGTCGTGTGCGGATCTGTCGCCCGCGCGGCAGAGCCACGGCCACCGCCGTCCGTGCCCGTACTGGTACCGGTCGGTCCGGCGCCCGTGGCTCCGCTCACGCTGACTCACTCCTCGTGCTACTCGGACGAGGGCGCCTCACCCTCGTCCGTGCCGGTGGTCACGGCACCTTCATCGGTCTCGTCCACGGCCACGTCGCCGTCGACTTCCTCGGCCTCGCGTCCGGCCTCGGCGTTACGGGCGATGCCGACCACGGCATCGCGCTTGCCCAGATTGATCAGTTGGACGCCCATGGTGTCACGGCCCGTCTCCCTGACCCCGCTGACCCGCGTACGAATCACGCCGCCCGACAACGTGATGGCGAGGATCTCGTCGGTCTCCTCGACCACCAGCGCGCCGACGAGGGTTCCGCGGTCCTCGACGATCTTGGCGGCCTTGATGCCGAGGCCGCCGCGACCCTGGACGCGGTACTCGTCGACAGCGGTCCGCTTCGCGTACCCGCCGTCTGTGGCAGTGAACACGAACGTACCGGGTCGAACAACATTCATCGAGAGCAGTTCGTCCCCTTCGCGGAAACTCATGCCCTTTACGCCTGAAGTCGCGCGGCCCATGGGCCGCAAAGTCTCATCCGTCGCGGTGAACCTGATCGACTGCGCCTTCTTGCTGATCAGTAGTAGATCATCTTCTGGCGAGACGAGTTCAGCCCCGATCAGTTCATCGTCGGCGCCATCCTCCTGCTCCCGCAGGTTGATCGCGATCACACCGCCCGAACGCGGGGAATCGTAGTCCTTCAGCGACGTCTTCTTCACCAGGCCGGCCTTGGTCGCGAGAACCAGGTAGGGCGCCGCCTCGTAGTCGCGGATCGCGAGGATCTGGGCGATCGCCTCGTCGGGCTGGAAGGCCAGCAGGTTCGCCACGTGCTGTCCGCGCGCGTCCCGGCCGGCGTCGGGCAGTTCGTACGCCTTGGCCCGGTAGACCCGGCCCTTGTTGGTGAAGAACAGCAGCCAGTGGTGCGTGGTGGACACGAAGAAGTGGTTGACGATGTCGTCTTCCTTGAGCTTCGCGCCCCGTACGCCCTTGCCGCCCCGCTTCTGCGCCCGGTAGTCGTCGGTCTTGGTCCGCTTGATGTAGCCGCCGCGCGTGACCGTGACGACGATGTCCTCCTCGGCGATCAGGTCCTCGATGGACATGTCGCCCTCGTAGGGGATCAGCTTCGTCTTGCGGTCGTCGCCGTACTTCTCGACGAGCGCGGCCAGTTCCGCGCTGACGATCCCGCGCTGACGGACCGGGGAGGCGAGGATCTCGTTGTACTCGTTGATCTTCGCCTGGAGTTCGTCGTGCTCCTGGACGATCTTCTGGCGCTCCAGGGCCGCCAGCCGGCGGAGCTGCATCTCCAGGATCGCGTTGGCCTGGATCTCGTCGATCTCCAGGAGGCCCATCAGGCCCCCGCGCGCGATCTCCACGGTGTCGCTGCGCCGGATCAGCGCGATGACCTCGTCGATGGCGTCCAGGGCCTTCAGCAGGCCGCGCAGGATGTGCGCGCGCTCCTCCGCCTTGCGCAGCCTGAAGCGCGTACGACGGACGATGACCTCGATCTGGTGGTTCACCCAGTGGCGGATGAACGCGTCCAGGGAGAGCGTGCGCGGCACGCCGTCGACCAGCGCCAGCATGTTGGCACCGAAGTTGGTCTGCAGTTCGGTGTGCTTGTACAGGTTGTTCAGGACGACCTTGGCGACCGCGTCCCGCTTGAGCACGATGACCAGGCGCTGGCCGGTACGGGACGACGTCTCGTCGCGGACGTCCGCGATGCCGCCGATCTTGCCGTCCTTGACCAGGTCGGCGATCTTCTGCGCCAGGTTGTCGGGGTTGGTCTGGTACGGCAGCTCCGTGACCACCAGGCACTGGCGGTTCTGGATCTCCTCGACCTCGACCACCGCGCGCATGGTGATCGAACCGCGGCCCGTCCGGTAGGCCTCCTCGATGCCCTTGCGGCCCACCACGAGGGCGCCGGTCGGGAAGTCGGGGCCCTTGATGCGCTCGATGAGCGCGTCGAGCAGCTCCTCGTTCGACGACTCGTGGTGCTCCAGGTACCACTGGGCGCCGGCCGCGACCTCGCGCAGGTTGTGCGGCGGGATGTTGGTCGCCATGCCGACCGCGATACCGGCCGATCCGTTGATCAGCAGGTTCGGGAAACGGGCCGGCAGGACGGTCGGCTCCTGGGAGCGCCCGTCGTAGTTGTCCTTGAAGTCGACGGTCTCCTCGTCGATGTCGCGGACCATCTCCATCGACAGCGGCGCCATCTTGCACTCGGTGTACCGCATGGCCGCCGCGGGGTCGTTGCCCGGGGAGCCGAAGTTGCCGTTGGAGTCGACCAGCGGCATCCGCATCGACCACGGCTGCGCGAGGCGGACCAGCGCGTCGTAGATCGAGGAGTCGCCGTGCGGGTGGTAGTTGCCCATGACGTCGCCGACGACGCGCGCGCACTTGTAGAAGCCGCGCTCGGGCCGGTAGCCACCGTCGTACATGGCGTACAGCACGCGGCGGTGGACGGGCTTGAGCCCGTCACGGACGTCCGGCAGCGCACGCGAGACGATGACGGACATCGCGTAGTCGAGGTACGAACGCTGCATCTCCGTCTCGAGCCCGACGGGCTCGACGCGCAGGACGGGGCCGTCCTCTTCGGACGTGACGGGAGTGTTCTCGTCGGTCATTGCTGGTGAAGATCCTTCCTGGTGCGGTCAGCTGAGACCGACTCAGATGTCGAGGAAGCGGACGTCCTTGGCATTGCGCTGGATGAACTGGCGGCGCGCCTCCACGTCCTCGCCCATGAGGACGGAGAACAGGTCGTCGGCCTGCGCGGCGTCGTCCAGGGTGACCTGGCCGAGGACGCGGTGCTCCTGGTCCATCGTGGTGATGCGCAGCTCCTCGGCGTTCATCTCGCCGAGGCCCTTGAAGCGCTGGACGGAGTCCTCACGGACGCGCTTGCCGGCCTGGCGGCCCAGCTCGATCAGCGCGTCGCGCTCGCGGTCGGAGTACGCGTACTCGAAGTCCTCCCGGCCCCACTTGATCTTGTAGAGCGGGGGACGGGAGAGGAACACGTGCCCGGCCTCGACCAGCGGCCGCATGAAGCGGAACAGGAACGTCAGCAGCAGGGTGTTGATGTGCTGGCCGTCGACGTCGGCGTCCGCCATCAAGATGATCTTGTGATAGCGGAGCCTCTCGATGTCGAAGTCCTCGTGCACGCCGGTTCCGAACGCGGAGATCATCGCCTGGATCTCCTGGTTCTGCAGGATCCGGTCGATGCGCGCCTTCTCGACGTTGAGGATCTTGCCCCGGATCGGGAGGATCGCCTGGTACTGCGGGTTCCGGCCGGACTTGGCCGAACCGCCGGCGGAGTCGCCCTCGACGATGAAGATCTCGCACTTGGTGGGGTCGTTCGACTGGCAGTCCGAGAGCTTGCCCGGCAGGGACGCCGACTCCAGCAGGCCCTTGCGGCGGGTCAGGTCGCGGGCCTTGCGGGCCGCCACCCGCGCGGTGGCCGCCGCGATGCCCTTGCGGACGATGTCCGCGGCCTCGTTGGGGTTGCGGTCCAGCCAGTCGGCGAGGTGCTCGTAGATGACCTTCTGGACGAAGGTCTTCACCTCGGTGTTGCCGAGCTTGGTCTTGGTCTGGCCCTCGAACTGGGGCTCGCTCAGCTTGACCGAGATGATCGCCGTCAGGCCCTCGCGGATGTCGTCGCCCGTGAGGTTGTCGTCCTTCTCCCGCAGCAGCTTCTTGTCCCGCGCGTACTTGTTGATGAGCGAGGTCATCGCCGCACGGAAGCCCTCCTCGTGCGTGCCGCCCTCATGGGTGTGGATGATGTTGGCGAAGGAGTAGACGCCCTCGGTGTAGCCGCTGTTCCACTGCATGGCGACCTCGAGGGACAGGAGCTTCTCCTTGTCCTCGGCCTCGAGGTCGATCACGGTGGGGTGCACCAGGTCTCCCTTGCGGGAGTTGAGGTACTTCACGAAGTCGACGATGCCGCCCTCGTAGTGGTACGAGACGCTCTTGACCTCGTGCTTCTCGTCCTCGCCCGCCTCGTCCGCGCCGGCGGTGGCCTTCGCCGACTCGCGCTCGTCGGTGAGGTTGATCCTCAGACCCTTGTTGAGGAAGGCCATCTCCTGGAAACGCCGGGAGAGCGTCTCGAACGAGTAGTCGGTGGTCTCGAAGATGTCACCGTCGGCCCAGAAGGTGACGGACGTGCCCGTCTCCTCGGTGGCCTCGTGCCGGGCGAGCGGTGCCGTGGGCACGCCCAGCTTGTATTCCTGCGTCCAGCGGTGGCCGTCGGTCCTGATCTCCACCGCGACCCTCGTGGAGAGGGCGTTCACGACGGAGACACCCACGCCGTGCAGACCACCGGAGACCGCGTAACCGCCGCCGCCGAACTTGCCGCCCGCGTGCAGCACGGTCAGCACGACCTCGACGGCGGGCTTGCCCTCGGAAGGGACGATGCCCACCGGGATGCCGCGGCCGTTGTCGACGACCCGGACGCCGCCGTCGGCGAGGATCGTCACGTCGATCGTGTCCGCGTGGCCGGCCAGCGCCTCGTCGACGGAGTTGTCGACGACCTCCTGCACCAGGTGGTGCAGCCCTCGCTCGCCGGTCGAACCGATGTACATACCGGGTCGCTTGCGGACCGCGTCCAGGCCCTCGAGGACGGTGATGGCACTGGCGTCGTACGAAGCGGTGCCCTCGCCGTTGGGGGCGTTCGCCTCGTTCTTCGCGCCGGTGTCGGTGGACGGGATGTTCTCGTTGGGGTTGCCGGAATCGGCCACGAAGCGCCCTTTCTGGCACACCACGAGCCTGGCTCGGCGGCGGGTTGCCGGAGCGGCTGCGGCATGTTGCGTTGATAAGCCTTGATCAGCGTTGCTCAGCTTTTCCCGGGCGGTCCCCACGATCGGGGCGGGATTGCTTCCAGTCTACCGGTAGCTCGGACATCGATGGGGGTTTGCCGGTGCCTGAGTCCGCATGTGCCGCCCTCAACCGACCTCGCCCGACTCCCGATATACGGATGGGGGCCCCAGGAGGCTCACGAGGGCACCCAGCGCTTTCGGCCGCCAACCCTTTGCTACTTACGAGTCAGGTGGCGGTCCGGCACCCCTCCGGGGGGCACGGCGAAGGGGCGGCCGAGGGGAGGGAAGCACTCCCGGAAGCCCCGCGTGTGACGTCGGTCACCATCGCGCGGAGGGCCCGGAACAAGCGCGGAACGAGGCTGTGAAAGGCCCCCGACGAGGGCGGCGCGGAGCCCCGGGCACGGCTCGGAAAGGACTCCGGTCACCCGTAGGTGTCGCCGGGACCGGTGCTTCCGGGGGCGCGCAGCGGCCCGTAGCGGCGGGCCGGGCCACCCGGTCCGTTGACCTTGATCAACCTCACCGTGCCGTGGCCCAGGTCCTCGTTCAGCCGGGCGACCAGGGTCGGGGCGAGCAGCCGCAGGTTCGTCGCCCACGCGGTGGAGTCGCAGCGCACGACCAGCACCCGCTCGTCCTCGTCGTAACGCTCCGGCTCGCAGTGCTTGGCCACGTCCTCACCGACGATCTCGGGCCAGCGCCCCATCACGCCGCCCACCGCGGCCGGGGCCTCCCAGCCGCGTTCGGTGAGCAGCCGGTTGATCGCCGCGCCGAGCGCCATGGGATCGCGCCGGTCCCCGCGCGCACCCGAGCGCAGGCCACCGCGCCGCGCCTGCCTCTTCTGCTGCGCCACGTCCCCCCGCGCGCGTGCCGCCTCCTTGGCCGCGCGCAGCGCCACGCGCGCGAGGTCCACGCCCGAGGGCTCGGGGGCGGCCCTCCCGGCGTTCCGGGACGTCTCGTCGGGCCCGCCCGGCTCGTTCATACCCGTTCCACCGCCCCCTCGGCCACCGCGAACCGGGTCCCCGACAGCACGTGGGGGACGTCGTCGTCGACCGCCGCGGTCACCAGCACCTGCTCGCCGGGCGCGACCAGCTCGGCGAGGCGCTCACGACGGCGGGTGTCCAGCTCGGCGAAGACGTCGTCGAGGATCAGCACCGGCTCGTTGCCCTCGGCGCGCAGCAGGTCGTAGGAGGCCAGACGCAGCGCCAGCGCGTAGGACCAGGACTCGCCGTGGGAGGCGTATCCCTTGGCCGGCAGCCGGCCGAGGTTGAGCAGCAGGTCGTCGCGGTGCGGGCCGACCAGGGTGACGCCCCTCTCGACCTCCTGCTTGCGTGCCTCGGCGAGCGCGGCCGACAGCTGCTCGTACAGGTCCTCGCGCGTGTGCGCCTCACCGGGCGCCGACGGCTTGTACTCCAGGGCCACGGGACCGCCGCCCGGCGCGAGCTGTTCGTACGCCTTGTCGGCGAGCGGCTGGATCGCGGCGATCAGATCCAGCCGCTGGGCCAGCAGTTCGGCACCCACGCGCGCGAGGTGCTGGTCCCAGACGTCGAGAGTGGACAGGTCCATGGTGCGCCCGGCGTGGCGGCGGGCCAGCGCGGCGGACTTCAGCAGCGTGTTGCGCTGCTTGAGGACACGGTCGTAGTCGGAGCGGACCCCGGCCATGCGCGGGGAGCGGGCCGTGATCAGCTCGTCCAGGAACCGGCGCCGCTCCCCGGGGTCGCCCTTGACCAGGGCGAGGTCCTCGGGCGCGAACAGGACGGTGCGGACGATCCCCAGCACGTCCCGTGGCCTGACCTGCGAGGACCTGTTGATCCGGGCTCGGTTGGCGCGGCCCGGGTTCAGTTCCAGCTCGACGAGCTGCTGCCGCTCGCCCTGGCGGACCTGGGCCCGGACGATCGCGCGGTCGGCACCCATGCGGACCAGCGGAGCGTCGGAGGAGACGCGGTGGCTGCCGAGGGTGGCGAGATAGCCGACCGCCTCGACGAGGTTCGTCTTCCCCTGCCCGTTGGGGCCGACGAAGGCCGTGACCCCCGGGTCGAGCGGGACCTCGACCCGGGGATAGGACCGGAAATCGGCCAGCGACAGATGCGTGACGTGCATGATCGTTCGCCGACCTCCTCCGGCGTTGTGGACCGTCGTACGGCCCTGTGGACCACGGTCCCGGAGCCACCCGGCCGCTCAGGCCGCGGCCGCTCCGGCCGTTTCGTGGACCGTTCCTCCGTGGATCACTTCTTCTCGACCGCGTGACCGCCGAACTGGTTGCGCAGCGCGGCGATCATCTTCATCTGCGGCGAGTCCTCCTGCCGGGAGGAGAACCGCGCGAACAGCGACGCGGTGATCGCCGGCAGCGGGACCGCGTGGTCGATCGCGGCCTCCACGGTCCAGCGTCCCTCACCGGAGTCCTGCGCGTACCCCCGGAGGCCCTCCAGGTGCTCGTCCTCGTGCAGCGCGTTCACCGCGAGGTCGAGCAGCC
>NZ_LIRG01000631.1 GCF_001419695.1 Streptomyces prasinopilosus | reverse complement strand
GCGGCAACCCCGCGGCGGCCTCGTGGACCGCACGGCCGGCGAGGCGGGCCCGTACGTCCTGCTCGGCCAGGATCCGGCAGCGGTCCAGGAGGGCGGCCGCCGCGGGGTTGCCGCGCAGCGCCCGGAGGGCGGCGAGGTCGTCGGCGTCGGGTCGGTGGCCGGCCGCCAGCGCCTCCTCCAGGAGCGTGAGGTAGCCGGCGACGGTGCCGGGCAGGGCGGCGCGGTAGCGGCCGAGGTCGGCCGTCAGGAAGGCGCGCTGGCGGGCGCTCTCCCGCGTCGCCTCGTCGAGGCGGGCGGCGAGCCGGAGGCAGTCCTGGACGTCTTCGGCCGAGGCGGACGTGGGGTGCAGGGCGAGGGCGAGGGCGCGGCGGAGCACGCGCAGCTCCTCCGCGCCGAACGCCATGCCGCCGCGGGATCCGTAGGGCGTGGGCATGCGGCGACGATACGCGCTAATCGGACAAATAACGCATAGCGCACAGGTGTGGCGTGCGGGTACGACACCCGGGTCCACCCGGGTGGGGGCCTGCCGGACGGGGCCGCCGGACAGGAGCCGGACCGGGGACCCCCCGGGGCCCCGGGACCACCGGGGGCCGCCGGGACCGTCCACGGCATCCATCCGCTCCGCGAGGCATCCGGTGCGCTCCGCGGGGCGTGCGGACCGGACGGCCCCCGCGCCGCCCGGGACCGGCCGCCCGTGGCGCGGTCCGGTCCCGGGCGGCGCGTCCGGGACCGGTCCGGGTGTGCCGCGTCCGGGACGCGTCACATCCGGGACACGTTCCGTTCGTAGACCAGGCGCAGGCCGATCAGGGTCAGCCAGGGCTCGTGCTCGTCGATGACCGCGCTCTCGCCCAGGACCGTCGGCGCGAGTCCGCCGGTCGCGATGACGGTCACCTCCTCGGGGTCGTCGGAGAGCTCGCGGACCATCCGGCGGACGACGCCGTCGACCTGGCCGGCGAAGCCGTAGACGATGCCGGACTGCATCGCCTCGACCGTGTTCTTGCCGATCACGTTCCGGGGCCGGGCCACCTCGATCTTGCGGAGCTGCGCGCCGCGGAGGCCGAGCGCCTCGACGGAGATCTCGATGCCGGGGGCGATGACGCCGCCGATGTACTCCCCGCGCGCGCTGACCGCGTCGAAGGTGGTGGCGGTGCCGAAGTCGACGACGACGGCCGGCCCGCCGTAGAGGTCGACGGCGGCGACCGCGTTGATGATGCGGTCCGCGCCGACCTCCTTGGGGTTGTCGGTGAGGATCGGCACCCCCGTCTTGACGCCCGGTTCGACCAGGACCGCGGGGACGTCGCCGAAGTAGCGGCGGGTCACCTCGCGGAGTTCGTGCAGGACAGAGGGGACGGTCGCGCAGACGGCGATGCCGTCGATGCCGTCGCCCAGGTCCTCGCCGAGGAGCGGGTGCATGCCCATCAGGCCCTGGAGGAGGACCGCGAGCTCGTCGGCCGTGCGGCGCGGGTCGGTGGAGATCCGCCAGTGTTCGACGATGTCCTCGCCGTCGAACAGGCCCAGGGTGGTGTGCGTGTTGCCCACGTCGATCGTCAGCAGCATGGCCGGCCCCTACTCCGCTGCCCGCAGGTCCAGGCCGATGTCCAGGATCGGCGAGGAGTGGGTGAGGGCGCCCACGGCGAGGTAGTCGACCCCCGTGTCGGCGTACGCCCTGGCGTTGTCGAGGGTGAGCCGGCCGGACGCCTCCAGGGTGGCGCGGCCGGCGACGAGGGCCACCGCCTCCTCGCACTCGCCGGGGGTGAAGTTGTCCAGCAGGATCAGGTCGGCGCCCGCGTCCACGACCTCGCGGAGCTGGTGCAGGGTGTCGACCTCGACCTCGATCGGTACGTCGGGGAAGCGTTCCCGGACGGCCCGGAAGGCCTGGGCGACGCCCCCGGCGGCGACGACGTGGTTGTCCTTGACCAGGGCGGCGTCGGAGAGCGACATGCGGTGGTTGACGCCGCCGCCGCAGCGCACGGCGAACTTCTCCAGGGAGCGCAGGCCCGGGGTGGTCTTGCGGGTGTCGCGGACCTCGGCCTTCGTGCCGTTCAGGGCGTCGGCCCACGCACGGGTGGCCGTCGCGACGCCCGAGAGGCGGCACAGGAGGTTCAGGGCGCTGCGTTCCGCGGTGAGGAGGTCGCGGGTGCGGGTGGTGACGGAGAGGAGCTTGTCGCCGGCTTCCACCCGGTCGCCGTCCTCCACGTGCCGTTCGACCTCGAACTCCGCCGTGCAGACCACCGAGACGACGGCCTCGGCGATCCTGAGGCCCGCCACGACGCCCGCTTCCCGCGCGGTGAAGTCGGCGGTGGCGACGGCGTCCTCGGGGATGGTCGCGACCGTCGTCACGTCCACGCCGTGGGCGAGGTCCTCCTGGACGGC
>NZ_LIRG01000630.1 GCF_001419695.1 Streptomyces prasinopilosus | reverse complement strand
ACCGCTCCCCGGCCGGCCCGGCCCTCCGCGGAACGCGGAATGCGGTGCGCGACAGGGCCGGTGAACCGGCCAGGGGCATCGGTGCCGGCGCCGACCGGTCCGCCGGTGGATCAGGAGCGGGGCGGGAGCGTCCCGGCGGCGCGGGTGAGGAGCTCGACGACCTGCAGGACCCCGGCCACCTCGGTCCGGGCGGACCGCGGGTCGATCCCCCGGGCTAGGTCCGCCGCAATCGCCGCGAAGTCACCGCCCCGACTGTATGCGCAGTCCGGGCCGGCGCCGAGGGGTTCAGGGCGGCCGGAGCGCCGCAGGCCGTCGCCGACCTTCCAGGGCTCGGCCAGAATGTGCGCGGCCACCTCGGGGAGGTGCGCGTCGTCGAACCCGGCGCGGTACCGGTCGACGGTGTCGATGAGCCGGGGGACGCCCCAGACCACGAACGTGAAGTCCTGCCCCGCCGTGGACACCGTGACCCGGCGGGTGATGCCGGACGACGTGTTCCGGACCTCCTCGACGCAGGGCAGGAACACACTGAACGTGCCCCGCACCCGGTTGACGGCGTGGGACCTGAACACGAGCCGGAGGTTCGTCAGGTGGAGACGCCCGCCGATGGCCTCCTTCCCGCGCATCCCCACCGCCCCCCTCAGGCCGTCGAAGGGGAGCCGGGACAGCCCTGCCTCCCGGACGCCGATGACGGCGTTGGCGTTCTTGCGCAGGACGTGCTGCTCACCGGGGAACAGATCCCCGGGCTTCGACGGTGCCATGGCCACAGATGTACCTCCCGTGGTAACCGTGTCAGATGCACATATCCGGCCGCATTCGGGACCACCGGTCCTCTACGGTCGTGTGCATGCAGCCGTAGTAGCCCTACCGGTTTCCTGTCTCGCCGCCCCCGTAGTCAGGGTCCACTAGTGGCCGCCCCCTGATCGGACTGCTGGTGGAGGCGTGGGCGCGGGCCTGGACACCGACCGGTAGCCCGCCAGGTGCGGGCGGCAGTGCAGGAGACGATGCCCGGGGCGCGTGCGACGCGCCGGCCGGTGTGGACGAGTCGAAGTTCTCGGTGGCTTCGGTGTCCTGTACGACGCCGGATACGAGATCGACCGCATGCAGGAGACGCTGTTCGCGCGCATCCCCACGGCGGACGAAGACCAGCTCCTCCAGCTCGCGCCGGGCGAATGGGTGGTGGAGCTGCACCGGACGACGTACACGGTCGACGGCGCCGTGGTGGAATTCGCCATCGGCGTCCACGCGGCGACGCGCTTCGCTGGGACGTACGACTTCAAGGTCCCCGACTCAGCGAAAGCGGAGGGCGAGAGCAAGTGATCTCAGCACAGGCATGGGCCGACGCTCAACGGCTCTGGGACTTCCAGCAGATGGGGCACGAGCTGCGCCCATGCTCTGTCGCGATCGGACTCGGCAGTCATGACCTCGGAGTCGCGGACACAACCGCCGATCTCTATCACCGGGGGATGATGCCGCTGATCGTCTTCACCGGGGCGACCAGCCGCACCACACGCGACCGCATGCCGCGCGGAGAGGCCGAGCACTACCGCGAGCGGGCGATGGAACTGGGGGTGCCGGCCGATGCGATCCTCGTTGAGCCGCGGGCCCGGAACACGGGAGAGAACATCCGCTTCTCCCGTGCACTCCTCGAAGAGCGCGGGGCCGCCGTGTCCTCCGTCCTGCTGATCAGCAAGCCGTACGAGGAACGACGGGCCTGCGCGACCGCCCGCAAACTGTGGCCCGAAGTCGAGTGGGTCAGCGCCTCCACACCCATGACCCTGGCTGACTACGCCGACTCGATCGGAGACGCATGCCTGGTCATCGACATGTTGGCCGGCGCGCAGCAGCGGCTCATGGTCTACCCGCAGCAGGGATTCATGATCGAGCAGCCCGTACCTGAGGACGTAGCCGCAGCGTATGAGCGCCTGCGTGACGCCGGGTTCACAAGCCGACTTGTGGCAGACACCGCAGTGCGGAAATGACGGCACCACGGGCGCCCTGTGAAGCCCGCTGTGGCCAACCCCCTGCCAACCTGGGACGCCACGCACGCCATATCTGGCGATAAGCGCAGGTCACGCGAGAGGGACGCGCGGGAAACCGGTTGGCCTTGAAAGCCGTCGTGCTCCCAGCGCGGTACAACTTCCCTACTTCATTAAGCCCGACTGCGCTCCGCTCCGCCGGCACGCTCCCGGCTCCGCCGCGGGCGCCGCTCCTGCCTTCGGCCCGCGCTGCGCCTACGCGCGCCGCAGGTGGACCGGGCCGAGGCCATGAGGCGATCACCGCAGAGACCGGCCAGTCGTCAAGACGATGCCTCCGGCGGGGGATCGGCCGACACCGGGATGGAGGGGGCGCCGTCGCCGACTGCGGACTCGTAGGGGTGCGCGAGGGGGCTCCCAACCCGTCCACCGCAGACCCAGGCAGAGCCGAGCAGACGCGGCCCAGGGGCGTCAAGGTCGTTCGTACAGTGGCGCGCTCCACCTTGACGCCCCTGAACCACGCCCGCTCCACGGTGTGTGGGTCGACGGCGGACGGGATGGGAGCCGGGGTGAGTGGTGGGCTTGAAGGGTCGGAACCGTGCGGGAGGTTTGCTGTTCAAGACAGAGGCTTACGCTCGGCCACTATCGGCAAGAGACCCACTTCTTCAAGGTCCAGAACGGAGAGCAGTGGGGCAGCGATGCCCAGCTTCACAGCGGACTGGTGGATCGCTTCCCGCAGGTAGGGCCGTGTTACAGGTGTCGCGATGACTGCAGCAAAGCGCTTCGCAATGGCTGCTGGGATGCTGACAGGCTCCGGAGTGCGAAACACGGCAGCGACATCGGCGACCATTCGCCCTTCCGACGTCACGACCATGGCACGTGTACGGACTGCCAGACGATTTCCCTCCATCCGCTGCATCAGCTGGATGTCTGCGTGGTCGTCGCCAACCTCGCCTTCAGCCTCGCTCAGCTGCTCAAAGCCGTCAGACCTACGCCCGCTCACTTCGTAGTACACGATGTCGAGAAGTTCAGCGAGCTGTTGCAGCTCTTCAAGCGATGAGACCTTGCGCACTGGCCTTGCGCTCATGCGGCACCGCGCTGGCCACGTGCTACTGGTACGGGCTCTGCACTGTGTGCCAGTGGTTCCCAGGAGGGCGTGCTCAATTCTGGGTCGTCGACGACGTGCGCCTTGGTCGCAACAGCCATCCCTACCGCCCTGGCGTAGCGCATGATCGTAGACAGCCGGGGGTCCCCCCCGAGCCGCTCGAAGTCGGAAACGGCGGACTGAGTCGTTTCCATGGCCTGCGCGACCTGCTTCTGAGTGATCCGACAGGCCTTACGATGCCTGACCAGGGTTTCTACGAGCATCATCACCGCATCAGTGTCACTGGCGGCAGCGCTCGTCCGCGCGTCGTTGAGGTCAAGGCCAAGCAGCCCTGCCAGGTGCTCGTCCATAGTCACTCCTTCCCTGACTGCCGAGTATCGCTCAGGACCGATATCACTTCAACGCCTCGGTAGCAGGGTCGTCACCGGTTTGCCTGGTTTGCCACTCAGACAGCCGTTTGCGCGCTGTTTCAATATCGCCCGGGTCGGTTTTTATGCCCTGTGTCGACTTCTTGTTGACGAACTTGAGTCCCAGCAGCAGAGGGCCCACCCCCTCCACCTCGCTGTAGAACAGCCGGAAGATACGCTCACCACAGTTGAGACGTAGCTCCCACAGGCCATCCCCTAGTGGCTTTCGATCTTTGGGCAGCAGCTCATCACTGGCTGCGCGCTCCATGATCTTCTGTAGGCGGACTAGCTCATCCCGCTTCAGTCGGCACTTGGCGATCTCCTTCTGGACCACCTCGGCATCTACCGATGACCGATAGAACTCCCATTTCTTGGCCATCAGCACCCCTCCCATGCCTAGCGCGGCGTCGACCTTACCGCGTGCACTGTCTATCTGACAGACGGTGACACTGATGTATTCACGCAGACGTTTGATTGGATCGCACAGAGTTGCTAGCCCCGAGGTGTAGAGGCCTCCGTCAGCACGACCAAAACCTCTGAATCTTGGTGGCCAGCACCCGTCCCCTGACTGTCAGTGGCTACGCGTACTCTTCCGCCATGCGCAAAGGTGCGATCACGCGGGATGCCGTGCTCAAGGCCCTCGCCGAGTGCGACGAGCTAGGGTCTGTTGCGAAAGTGGATCTTGTTCATTGATGATCATGTCCCGTGGGATGTGGGGATCTGACGAACGGCCAGTGGGTCCGGCTTGAGCCGCTGCTGCCGCAGGGCATCAAGCCGGGCCGTCCGCAGGTGTGGACGCGGCGGCAGCTGATAGACGGCATACGGTGGCGGACCCGGACCGGTGCTCCCTGGCGGGACGCACCCGAACGCTATGGGCCGTGGGAGCGGGTCTACGACCTGTTCTGGAGCTGGCAGCGGGACGGCACCTGGGCAAGGATCCTCACCCGGCTCCAGGTGGAGGCGGGCGCGAAGGGACTGATCACCTGGGACGTCAACGTCGACCCCACCGTCTGCCGGGCCCACCAGCACGCCGCCGGAGCGGCGAAAAAGGGGGCCTCCAGAAGGAACCGCCCGGCGGGATCTTCGTCGAGCCGGCCGACCACGGCCTCGGACGCTCCCGCGGCGGACTGACCAGCAAGGTCCACCTCGCGGTCGAGCAGGGGCAGAAGCCCTTGTCCGTCGTGATCACGGCCGGGCAGCGGGGCGACTCCCGCAGTTCAAAGCGGTCCTGGAAGCCATCCGGGTTCCGAGGCTGGGGCTCGGCAGGCCCCGCAAGCGCCCGGACCGGGTCCGGCCGACAAGGCGTACGACTCCTGCGGAAATCGCTCCTACCTGCGCAGACGCGGGATCAAGGCCGCCATCCCGGTCCCGGCCGACCGGGTCCGCAACCGCCTCAAGCGTGGATCGCGCGGCGGGCGGCCACCGACGTTCGACAAGGACGACTACAAGCAGCGGCACGCGGTCGAGTGCGGGATCTACCGGCTCAAGCGCCACCGGGCCGTCGCCACCCGGTACGACAAACTCGCCGTCCGCTACGAAGCGACCGTGCTAGTCGCAGCCATCAACGAGTGGCTGCGACCAGCACTTTCACAACAGACCCTAGACGGTGGGATTTGAACCCACGGTAACCTCGCTGCCACGACGGTTTTCAAGATCGTGTACTAAGTCTGCGGGGAGCCGGACGCTCGTACCCGAGGATGTCGTGAAGCCAACGGTCGAGGTACTGGGCCTCTGCCTCTCGGTCGCCCTCGACGGTCAGCCACTCGCGGGCGGCGGTGACCATATGCGTCTCGGCTTGATCCGTTTCCGCAGGCCGAAGCTCGACCCAATCGGTCAGTTCGCCCCAGATGAGCGCGAGCGAGTAGAGCGCTTCGTCGCCGTTGTCCACCGGCGCCCCGCCACTGGCAAGACCCAAGATCTCCAATGCCGGGTCGTATGGCGAAGTGTCGCTGTCCAGCAGGGCCGCCGCACGCGCGCTGACCGCTGCGCGAAAGGACTCCGAGTCACCCATGGTCCAGAGAGTAGGCGACGCATTGGGGAGCGCCGGGCCATGCCGGCGACCTGTACAGCAGCGGAGTACCGCAACCACAGCAACCGTCTCCGCCGGGCAGCAGTCCTCCGAGGCCGTGCAGCGACCGGCCTGCCCCTTGCCGACCGGTTCACATAGAGCTACGGATCAGAAGATCTCTGACATCCACGGCTGACCTCAACGATGCCGGACGGAGTCGTACCTCAGCATCCCTGTCCGGCCGTCGTGCCAGTGAGCAGTGGCGACAGGGACAGGCGCGGATCGAACTCCTGAAGCGGTGTTCTCGGAGTTTCCCCAGGTATGCCCCAGCGGCCTCCAGCGATGGAGAAGCCGCAGGTGAGAAGGGTTGGGGGGAGTCCGCTGTAAATCTGCTGCGGGGCCAGCGACGGGCCGTCTCCGGGCCGTCCGAGGGTGGCCCACGACAACCGCCAACGACCACCAACGACCACAAGGGCGCGGCAGTCTGCCGCGTCCTTGTGGTGTGTCCGCCCGGCTAGACCCACGTATCCAGCCACATCCGCGCCCGCCAGTCGTCGATGGGGATGGCCTGGCCGGTGTAGATGGGCCAGAAGTAGATGAAGTTCCAGGCGATCAGGAGGGTCAGGACGCCGGCGGCCGTGGCGCCCGCCACGCGGCGGGTCTCGCCGGCGCGGGGCGGGCCGACGAGCGCGCCCAGGAGCATCGCCACCGCCAGGCACAGGAAGGGGAGGAAGACGACGGAGTAGAAGTAGAAGATCGTGCGCTCCTGGTAGAAGAACCAGGGCAGGTAGCCGGCCGCGATGCCGCAGGCGATGGCGCCCGCCCGCCAGTCGCGGCGGAAGAACCAGCGCCACAGGACGTAGAGGAGCGCGAAGCAGCCCACCCACCACAGCAGGGGCGTGCCCAGGGCCAGCACCTCGCGGGCGCACTTCTCGGCCGCGTCGGCCGGGCAGCCGCCCGTGCCGGGCGCGGGGGAGTCGTAGTCGAAGGAGACCGGGCGGCCCGCGACGATCCAGCTCCACGGGTTGGACTCGTAGGTGTGCGGCGAGGACAGGCCGACGTGGAACTCGTACACCTGGTTCTCGTAGTGCCAGAAGCTGCGCCACGCGTCGGGGAACAGCCACGACCAGGCGCTGTCCTTGCCGTCGGTGGCGGCCCAGTCGCGGTAGTAGCCGCCGCTGCCGTCGGCCGGGGAGAGGAACCAGCCGGTCCAGGAGGCGAGGTACGTCGCCACGGCGACCGGCACCGTGGACAGGAACGCCCAGCCCAGGTCGCGCCGCACCACGGCCCGCACGGGGGCGTGGGCACCGGCGGTGCGGCGGGCGCCGACGTCCCACAGCACCGACATCACGCAGAACGCGGCCATGATGTACAGGCCGTTCCACTTCGTGGCGAACGCCAGGCCCAGCATCAGGCCCGCCGCCAGCCGCCACGGCCGCAGGCCCAGCCGCGCGGTCCCGGCGACGTGCGCGTCCGGCAGGGGCCTGCCGTCGGCGCCCACGGGCAGCGCGGCCGCGAGCCTCTCCCGTGCCCGGTCCCGGTCGACGACCAGGCAGCCGAAGGCCGCCACCACGAAGAACATCAGCACGCCGTCGAGCAGCGCGGTGCGGCTCATCACGAAGTGCAGGCCGTCCACCGCCATCAGCGCGCCCGCCAGGCAGCCGAGGAACGTCGAGCGGAACAGGCGCCGGCCGATCCGGCACAGCATCAGGACCGAGAGCGTGCCGAGCAGGGCCGTCATGAACCGCCAGCCGAACGGGTCGAACCCGAACAGCAGCTCGCCCAGCCCGATGACGTACTTCCCGACCGGCGGGTGCACCACGTACGCCGCTTCGATCGGGACGGGGACGTCACCGCCGGAGGAGAGGATCTGCTTGTCCGCGGCCTTGTCCCAGCTGACCTCGAAGCCGCGCCGGACCAGCGCCCACGCGTCCTTCGCGTAGTACGTCTCGTCGAATATCACCTTGTGGGGGCTGCCCAGGTTCCAGAAGCGCAGCACCCCCGCCAGTAGCGTGACCAGCAGCGGACCGCCCCAGCCCGACCAGCGGGTGATCCGCCCGCCGAGCGACGGCGGCACCCCGAGCGCCGTCCACAGCCTGCCGGACGGCTTCGTGTACGGCGGGACCAGGCGGTCGCGGACGTCGCCCCCGGGCCTCGCCGTGTAGCCGAAACGGCGGAGCCGCTGCTGCCACGACGGTTGCTGGTCCTGCGGCGGCTGTTCCTGCCGGGTGTCCGTGGAGGACGCGGTACTCGTCACCGCGCCATCGTAGGGAATGGCTCTGTGCGAGTCGCGTGCATGGGAGGTATGGGCCCGGTATGCCCCGGGTGCGCCCGGCTCCGCCGCACCGGGCGACGGGCGGAAGCGCGTACGGGCCGGACGCGGACTGGGCGGGGGCGCGGGGCGCCGGGGCCGTCCTCGTGGGGGCGCGGGTGCTGGGAGGATGAGGGGGTGACCGGAATCCTCGTACTCGCAGGCACCCCCATCGGCGACGTCTCCGACGCCCCGCCCCGGCTCGCCGAGGAGCTGGCCGGCGCCGACGTCGTCGCCGCCGAGGACACCCGGCGGCTGCGGCGGCTGACCCAGGCGCTCGGCGTCACCCCCAAGGGGCGGGTGGTCTCCTACTTCGAGGGCAACGAGTCCGCCCGCACACCCGAGCTGGTCGAGGAACTGGCGGGCGGCGCCCGCGTGCTGCTGGTCACGGACGCCGGGATGCCCTCCGTGTCCGACCCCGGATACCGGCTGGTCGCCGCCGCCGTCGAACGGGACATCAGGGTCACCGCCGTACCGGGGCCCTCCGCCGTGCTCACCGCGCTCGCCCTGTCCGGGCTCCCCGTCGACCGGTTCTGCTTCGAGGGGTTCCTGCCCCGCAAGGCCGGAGAGCGGCTGGGGCGGCTGCGGGAGGTCGCCGGCGAGCGGCGCACCCTCGTCTACTTCGAGTCCCCGCACCGGCTCGACGCCACGCTCGCCGCGANNTACGAGGAGGTCAGGCGCGGTCCGCTGGCCGAGCTGGCCGCGTGGGCGGCCGAGGGCGTCCGCGGCGAGATCACCGTCGTCGTCGAGGGTGCCCCGGACCACGGGCCCGAGGAAGTGGACGCCGCCGAACTGGTGCGCCGGGTCCGGGTGCGCGAGGAGGCGGGGGAGCGGCGCAAGGAGGCCATCGCGGCGGTCGCCGTGGAGGCGGGGGTGCCCAAGCGGGAGGTCTTCGACGCCGTGGTGGCGGCGAAGCGCTCCGCGGGGTGAGCGGGACCCGGTGAGCGCCCCG
>NZ_LIRG01000063.1 GCF_001419695.1 Streptomyces prasinopilosus | reverse complement strand
AGCGTGGAGTGGGCGGCACCGGGCCCCTCCGAGGCCCCCTCCGCGCGCCGGATCGTCAGCTCGACGCCGGGGGTGCCGCCGACTCCACGCTGGTGACCCTCGTGAAGGGCAGGCCCGGCACGCTGCGCACGACGCTCAGCGCGGGCGTGCAGGCCGCCGC
Organism: Streptomyces prasinopilosus; assembly: GCF_001419695.1. Classification (GTDB taxonomy): domain Bacteria; phylum Actinomycetota; class Actinomycetes; order Streptomycetales; family Streptomycetaceae; genus Streptomyces; species Streptomyces prasinopilosus. The sequence continues at coordinate 4,601 of NZ_LIRG01000063.1, read as the reverse complement.
CGAGAAGGCGGTGAAGCGGTTCCCCGAGTCGTCGGTGGTGGCCGTGCGGCCGAGCACCGGCGAGGTGCTGGCCGTGGCCAACCACCGCCGGGACGGGTTCGACGCGGCGTTCCAGGGCCGGGTCGCCCCCGGCTCCACCATGAAGATCATCACCGCGGCCATGCTCATCGACAACGGTGTGACCTCGATGAACGGTCCGGCCCCCTGCCCGGCCACCGCGACCTGGCAGAGCCAGACCTTCGAGAACCTCACCGGCATGGTGCCGAACGAGGGCGCCACCCTCGCCGACAGCTTCCTGCGTTCCTGCAACACCGCCTTCATCAAGCTCGTCGACGAGGAGCCGCTGACCGACGCCTCGCTCACCCGGGAGGCGCAGGAGCGGTTCGGGCTCGGCCGGGACGACTGGGCGACCGGTGTCGTCTCCTTCGACGGAAGCGTTCCCGCCGCCGGCGGCCCGGACCGCGCGGCGAACGCCATCGGCCAGGGCCAGGTGCAGATGAACCCGCTGAACATGGCGTCGGTGACGGCCACCGCCATCACCGGCACCTTCCGCCAGCCGTACCTGGTCTCCCCGGAGCTCGACGGCCGGCGGCTGGCGCGGGCCGAGGGCCTGCCGGCGGGTACCGCGAGCCAGTTGAAGCAGATGATGCGCCTGACGGCCACCCAGGGCACCGCCGCGTCGGCCATGTCCGGTCTCGGCGGCGACATCGGCGCGAAGACCGGCTCCGCCGAGGTCGACGGCAGCGCCACCTCCGACAGCTGGTTCACCGGCTTCCGGGACGACGTCGCGGCGGCGGCCATGGCCCAGCAGGGCGGCCACGGCGGCGACGCGGCCGGTCCGATTGTCGCAGCTGTGCTACGAGCGGGCGGCTGACCGCGACCCGCGGAAGGCGGGACTCTAGGCTGGGGGCCGTCATTGGCCTGGGAGCGTCGACACCCCACGGCCCGGTATGACCATGTGACGGAACGACAGTACAGCCGGCGGCTCGGCGGACTTTGCGGAGGATCGGACAGCAGTGGGCAACAGAAGGCGCGTCGCCGAGCGACGGAAGACCAACCCCGCCGTGCTCGGCGGAGTGATCGCCGTCGTCGTCGGAGGCGCCGGCCTCGGTGCCTACGCGCTGGCCGGGGGCGGGTCCGGAACCGAGGACGGCACCCGGACGTCGGCCACCCAGCAGGCCAGGCCCAAGAGCGGCCCGCTGTCCGCCGCCGAGGTCACCGACGCGGCGGACCGTTTCCTCACCGCCTGGCAGCAGGGCGAGGTGGACGAGGCCGCCGAGGCCACCGACGACCCGGAGGCGGCCACCGCCCTGCTCACCGGGTACGCCGAGGAGGCCCGCGTCAAGGACGTCACCCTCACCGCCGGCGCCCGCACCGGCACCGAGGTCCCGTTCTCCGTCAAGGGCACGGTGGCGTACGAGGAGATCACCGAGCCGCTGGCGTACGACAGCAGGCTGACCGTCGTGCGCCGGGACGGGGACGGCGAGCCGCGGGTCGCGTGGCGGTCCGCGGTCGTGCACCCCGACCTCAAGGACGGCGACCGGCTGGTCACGGGCGAGACGGACACCCCGCCGGTGAAGGCGCTGGACCGGGACGGCGGCGAGCTGACGGCCAAGACCTACCCGTCCCTGGGCCCGGTCCTCGACGGGCTGCGCGAGAAGTACGGGAAGACGGCGGGCGGCAAGGCCGGGATCGAGCTGCGGATCGTCCGCGGTGAGAAGTCGAAGAAGGCGGAGGCCTCCGACAAGACCGTGCTGGAGCTGAGCGGGGGCACCCCCGGCACGGTGCGGACCACGCTGGACCCGAAGCTCCAGGCGGCGGCCGAGGGGCAGGTGGCGAAGAAGGCCAGGGCGTCGGTGGTGGTGCTGCGCGCGTCCACCGGTGAGATCCTCGCCGCCGCGAACTCCTCGCGCGGGTTCAACACCGCGTTCCACGGTTCGCTGGCCCCGGGCTCGACGTTCAAGGTCCTCACGGCCTCGCTGCTGATCGAGAAGGGCCTCGCGTCCATCGACGAGAAGCACCCGTGCCCGAAGTACTCCAGCTACGGCGGCTGGAAGTTCCAGAACCTCGACAAGTTCCAGATCAAGGGCGGTACGTTCCGCGACAGCTTCGGCGCCTCCTGCAACACGGCCTTCATCAGCCAGGCGCGCGAGCTGGAGGACGACGACCTGACCGAGCAGGCCCAGCAGGTCTTCGGACTCGGCCGCGACGACTGGCAGATCGGGGTCCCGTCCTTCGACGGCTCGGTGCCGGTGCAGAAGGACGCCCCCATGGCGGCCTCCCTGATCGGCCAGGGCGGTGTGCGGATGAACCCGCTGAACATGGCGTCGGTGTCGGCGACCGTCAAGGCGGGCGAGTTCCACCAGCCGTACCTGGTGTCACCGGAGGTGGACGGCCGGAAGCTGGCCACCGCCCCGCGCACCATGTCGGCCGGGACCGTGACGCAGTTGCGGCAGCTCATGGCGTACACGGCGACCAGCGGCACCGCGGCGAAGGCGATGGCCGGGGTCGGCGGCGACAAGGGCGCCAAGACCGGCTCGGCCGAGGTCGACGGGCAGAAGAAGCCCAACGGCTGGTTCACCGCCTACCGCGGGGACCTCGCGGCGGCGGGCGTCGTACAGGCGGCGGGCCACGGCGGCTCCACGGCGGGCCCGATCGTGGCGAGCCTGCTGAAGCTCGGCGGCTGACCGGCGGCTGACCGGCGGCCGGTCCGGGAGCCGGCTCCGGGACCGGCGGGGCCGTCCGTCAGTGCGGGACCGGCTCGGCGGCCGCCGCGGCCACGTGCGTGCGCCGCAGGAACCGCGTCAGGGCCTTCGTCTCGAACTGCACCATCGACACCCCCCGCGGCGAGTGGAACTCCACGACCGTCTGCACGCGGCCGCACGGCCACACCCGCACGTCACCGCGCTCCACGGGGGTGCGCAGCCCGTGTTCGAGCAGGTCACGGGGCAGGGTCCACTCGCGGGCGGGGGCACCGGCCGCCCTCATCCTCACCGTCCGGGGGTCGCGTCCGGGGTCGTAGCTCAGTGCGACCGGCACCGTTCCCCGGTCCATGTCCCGGAGGACGTCCGCGTCCGTGACGACCTGGGCGCGTGCGTCCTGCTCGACTACGTTCATGAGTGGCCCCTTACGGTGCGCTACCTGTACGAAAGCCGTATACCCGCCCTCCCTCCAATGTCGCACGGATTCCGGGATCCGACTCTCCGTGCCGGGACGGTCACCGGTGCGGCCGCGGCCGCGGTCGAAGGCGGGCCGGGACGCGGTGGGCGCTCTTGCGACCTTGTCGCAGGAGCGAGCACTATCGAATAGTGCATGTCCCCGATGGATTCATCGACGCTCCCGTCTCCGCCGCCACCGCGGTGGTCGCCGCCGGCGCCATGGCCGTGAGCCTGCGCGGTGCGCGCCGTGAACTCGGGAGCGAGCGGGCGGCACCGCTGGCCGGACTCGTGGCGGCGTTCGTCTTCGCCGTGCAGATGCTGAACTTCCCGGTCGCGGGGGGCACCAGCGGCCATCTGCTCGGCGGCGCGCTCGCCGCGATCCTCGTGGGCCCCTGCACAGGGGTCCTGTGCGTCTCCGTCGTCCTGCTGATGCAGGCGCTCCTCTTCGCCGACGGCGGCCTGACCGCGCTCGGGGTGAACATCACCTGCATGGCGGTCGTCACGACGGTCGTCGCCTACGGCGTGTTCCGCGGGCTGGTGAAGGTGCTGCCGCGCACCCGCCTCTCGGTGACCGCCGCGTCCTTCGTCGCCGCCCTGGTCTCCGTTCCGGCCTCCGCGGTCACCTTCACCCTGATCTACGCGATCGGCGGCACCGCCGACGTCTCGATCGGCAAGGTCGCCACCGCGATGGTGGGCGTGCACCTTCTGATCGGGATCGGCGAGGCCGTGATCACCGCGCTGACCGTCGGCGCCGTCCTCTCCGTACGGCCGGACCTGGTGTACGGGGCGCACGGACTCGGGCAGAAGCTCGTCCTGCGGGTGGACGGCGAACTGGTCGACGCCCCGGACACCGGGCCGGCGCCCGCCCCCGCCGCCGCCCGGTCCCGGCGCCCGGTCTGGATCGCCGGGCTGGTGACGTCGCTGCTTCTCGCCGGGTTCGTCAGCTTCTACGCCTCCGCCGATCCGGACGGCCTGGAGCGGGTCGCCACCGATCACGGGATCGCCGAGCGGGCCGAGGAGCACGCGGCCGCCGGCTCCCCGCTGGCCGACTACGGCGTCAGGGACGTCGAGGACGCCCGTGTCTCCGGCGGTCTCGCGGGCGTGATCGGCGTCGGCCTCACCGTCGTCGCGGGCACCGGGGTCTTCCGGGTGGTCCGCCGGCGACGCTCGGGCGGGACGCCCGGCACGGTCCCGCCCGCGCACACGAACGCCGGCCCTCCCCCCGGTACCCGCACCTGAGGTGGGCGTCTGACATGGGCAGCGGCCACGCGCACCGGCTGTACCGGCACGCGCGCTCCCCCGTGCACGCGCTCCCCCCGCACACCAAGCTCACCGCGGTCCTCGCCTTCGTGGTGATCGTGGTGTCCACCCCGCGTGAGGCGATGTGGGCGTTCGGGGCGTACGCGGTGCTGCTCGGCCTCGTCGCGTACGCCCCGAACGCCC
>NZ_LIRG01000629.1 GCF_001419695.1 Streptomyces prasinopilosus | reverse complement strand
GCCTTCCCCCGGCTCCTCGCGCGGTGGTGCGAGGAGCCGGTGGAAGGCGTGGGCGCCGTGGGGGTAGGCGGTGGGGCCGTCGGGCCGGCCCCGGCCCTCCCGGTTGTAGTAGCCGGGGGTGCACTCGGCGTGGAACCACTCGTGGTCGGGGGCGTCCTTCGCCAGGAGGGCGAGCCAGGCGTCCTCGGCCTCGCGGGAGGGTTCGACGAGCGCGTCGCCCGCTTCGGCGGCGGCGACCAGGGCGGCGGCGTGGACGGCCTGTTCGTCCAGGACGTGGGTGAAGTTGACGCTGCTGGCGTTCTGCAGGGACCCCATCTGGATCAGGTTGGGGAAGCCGTTGCTCGTGAAGCCGTGCAGGGTGCGCGGGCCCTCCTTCGCCCAGGCGTGCAGGAGCTGGGTACCGCCCCGGCCGTGGACGGGGAGCTTGCCGGAGAGGACGCCCGAGGTGCCGACGGAGAAACCCGTGGCGAAGATCAGGCAGTCGAGGTCGTACGTCGTGCCGCCGACCACCACGCCGGTCTCGGTGACGCGCTCGATGCCGTGGGTGTCGGCGGTGTCGACCAGGGTGACGTTGTCGCGGTTGAAGGCCGGGTAGTACCGGTCGGAGAAGGTGGGGCGCTTGCAGGCGTACCGGTACCAGGGCTTGAGCCTCTCCGCCGTGTCCGGGTCGGTGACCGTCTCCTCGACGCGGGCGCGGAGTTCGTTCATCTTGGCGGCGTCGGCCGCCTCGTAGGCCGCTTCGAAGGCCTCCCGGTCGTCCTGGCGGCGGAAGCTCGGCAGGAGCTTCTCCAGGAGGCCGGCCGACTCGGTCCAGCGGTCGGCGACGAGGTCCCGGTCGGCCGGTTCGCCGGAGACGATGCGGAGGTAGTTGTCGCGGCGCTCGCGCGCCCAGCCCTCGCGGTGGGCGCCGACGTCCTCGGCGGTGGTGCGGCGGTTGGCGCGGACGTCCACGGTGGAGGGGGTGCGCTGGAAGACGTAGACGTGCGCGGCGTCCTCGGCCAGCATCGGGATGGCCTGGATGCCGGTGGCGCCGGTGCCGACGACGCCCACCCGCTTGTCCGCGAGGCCGGTCATGCCGCCGTCCGGGGTGCCTCCGGTGTAGGCGTAGTCCCACCGCGAGGTGTGGAAGGTGTGCCCCTCGAAGTCCTGGATGCCGGGGATGCCGGGGAGTTTGGGCGTGGAGAGGGTGCCGGTGGAGGTGACGACGTAGGTGGCCCGGAACGCGTCGCCGCGGTCGGTGGTCACGGTCCACTGCTCACCGTCCTCGTCCCAGGTCAGCGAGGTGACCGAGGTGGAGAACAGGACGTCCCGGTAGAGGTCGAACTTCCGGGCGACGCGTTCCGGGC
>NZ_LIRG01000628.1 GCF_001419695.1 Streptomyces prasinopilosus | reverse complement strand
GCGGGAGCACCGCGCGGTGCTCCCGCTTCCTCCGCAGGCCGGTTCCCCGAGGCGTTCCCGCCTTCCCCGGCCCCTCCATTCCACCGCGTTCCGGCGTTGATCAGCACCCCTGCGGCAGCACTGAACCGTCCTCAACCGGCTTGCACGGCAATGCTGTTGCTCCCGTCCCTGCCTCACCGGCCGGCGGGTGCGCTGCCGCGTGCCGCCGCGGCCGGTGCGACGGCGGAGCGGACCGGGGGCGACACGGGAGGCAGGGCGTCGGGGGAACTCCCCACGGGCGGCCCGCATGTCCGCCGCCGGGTCACCCCGTCCTCGTCCGGAGGCCCGCGGTGCCGGCCGCGTGCGCCCGGCCGGGCCGGGCGCCGGCGGTGCCCTCGCCGGGCCGGCCGGCGACCGGTTCCCGGCGGGGCGGCTCCGCGGTCACCGCCCTTCCGGCCAGCCGGTGTAGGCCTCGGCGAGGTAGGTCGAGCCGGCGGTCGAGCCGGTCACCGCGGCCAGTTCGCCCTCCTGGCGCCGCACGTCGAACGGGGTGGCGCCGGGCAGGGTGTGCAGCATCGTGGTCATCCAGTACGAGAAGTGCTGGGCCTTCCAGACCCGGCCGAGCGCCCGCTCGCTGTAGGTCTCCAGCGGGGCGGTGTCACCGCTCGCGACCGCCCGCTCGAGTTCCTCGGCCAGGACCCGCACGTCGGCGAGCGCCAGATTGAGGCCCTTGGCTCCGGTCGGCGGCACCGTGTGCGCGGCGTCGCCGGCGAGCACCAGCCGCCCGTGGTGCATCGGCTCCTGGACGAAGCTGCGGAACGGGAGCACCGTCCTGGAGGTGATCGGGCCCTCCGCGAGGGTGTGTCCGTTGGCCCCCACCCGGGACTGCAGTTCCTCCCAGATCCGGTCGTCGGACCAGGCGGCGGCGTCCTCCGCGGGGTCGCACTGGAAGTACATCCGCTGGAGGGTCTCGGTGCGCCGGCTGATCAGCGCGAAGCCGCGCGGCGAGTGGTTGTAGATCAGCTCCGGGGCACTGGGCGGCGCCTGGGCGAGGATGCCGAACCAGGCGAACGGGTACGCGCGGAAGTACTGCGTGCGCCGGTCCCGCGGCACCTCGCGGCGGCACAGGCTGCGCGATCCGTCGGCGCCCGCCAGGAAGTCGGCGCGCACCTCGTGGGCGGCGCCGTCGGCGTCGGTGAAGCGCATGACCGGGGTGTCGGAGGTGAGGCCGTCCACCGACACGTCGGTGACGCCGAAGCGGACGTCGCCGCCGTCGCGTTCGCGGGCGTCGGCGAGGTCGATGAAGACGTCCGTCTGGGGGTACAGCCGGGTCGAGGCGCCGACCAGGTCCCGGAAGTCGATCCGGTGGGTGCCTCCCCCGAAGGCGAGTTCCACCCCGTCGTGGCGGTGGCCGTCGCGGTGCACCCGGTCGCAGACGCCGGTGCGGGTCAGCAGGTCGACCGAGTCCTGTTCGAGGATCCCGGCGCGGTGGGTCTTCTCGATCTCCCGGCGGGTGCGCAGATCGACCGCGACGGAGTCGATCCCGGCACGGGCGAGCAGATGGGAGAGCATGAGTCCGGCCGGGCCGGCACCGACGATGCCGACCTGCGTACGGCTGAGGACGCGCGAGGATGACATGGCCGACATTCTGCGTCCGTCCGGACCGTCCGGCCAGGGTCTCCTTCCGCCCGGCGGAAACGGGCCGGCCCGTTTCCGCCGG
>NZ_LIRG01000627.1 GCF_001419695.1 Streptomyces prasinopilosus | reverse complement strand
AGGCCCGGGACGACCTGGCCGCGCAGCGCGCGGGCCAGGTCGTCCCGGGCCTCCAGCACCAGACGGCGCAGTGCCGGGGGCGCGTCCTCGTGGGCCGCGAGCCACGCGTCCGTCGCGTCCAGCGTCCCCGGCGAGTCCAGCAGCTCGGGGAACAGGCCCCGCACCACGTGCATCGCGATCTGGATGGACCGCTCCTCCCACACCCGCTCGATCACCGCGAAGTACTTCTCCGCGTACGGCGCGAGCAGTTCCCGCTGCGAGGGCTGGGCGAAGCCCGCGATCGTCGCCTCCACCAGCGCGTTGGACAGCTCCCGCGACTCCACGACCCGGTTCCAGCCCTCCGCCTTGACCTCCGCCGACGGGCGGGCGGCCAGGCAGCGGACCTGGTGGCGCCTGCCGGAGGCGGTGTCGTCCCGGGCCAGCTCCTCGGCGAGCGCCTTCTCGTCGGCGAGCCCGTGCGCGGCCAGCGGCTCCAGGAACGCCCAGCGCAGCTCCTGGTCGACGTCGAGCCCCTCGACCGTCACCGTGCCCGACAGCAGCTCCCGGAGCAGCTGGAAGTCGCCCGGGGCCGCCGCCGACCGGGCGAAGAAGCGGGCCCAGGCGAGCTGCTGCTCGCTGCCGGGCCCGGCCGCCTCCAGCTCGCGCCGGGCGCCCTCGGCGAGCAGCCGGCCGCCGGTCTCCCGCCAGGCGGGTGCCGCGTAGTGGACGAGCGCCGACTCGGCCCAGGCGTGCAGCATCTGCAGCACGCCGATGTCGGACTCGCGCCCGCCGAACCGCAGCACCAGGTCCACGAACTCCCGCGCGGGCAGCAGCGCGTCCCGGGTGAGGTTCCACAGCGCCGACCAGCACAGGGCGCGGGCCAGGGGGTCGGTCAGCGCCCCCAGGTGCTCGCGGAGGGTGGCCAGCGAGGTCTCGTCGAAGCGGATCTTGCAGTAGGTGAGGTCGTCGTCGTTGACCAGCACCAGCTCGGGCGCCTCGGCGCCCGCCAGCTCGGCGACGACCGTACGCGGCCCGTCGACGTCCGTCTCGGCCCGCGCGTACCGCTCCAGCGCGCCGTCGGGCGTACGCCGGTACAGGCCCACCGCGACCCGGTGCGGGCGCAGTTCGGGGTGCGACTCGGCGGCCTCCTGCACCACCGCGAGCTCCCCGACCCTGCCGTCCGCGTCCAGCAGCACCTGCGGCGTGAGGGAGTTGACCCCGGCCGTCTGGAGCCAGGCCCGCGACCAGGCCGTCATGTCGCGCCCGCTGGTCTCCTCGAGGACCGACAGCAGGTCGCCGAGGCGCGTGTTGCCGTACGCGTGCCGCTTGAAGTAGCGCCGGGCGCCCTCCAGGAAGGCGTCCTGGCCGACGTAGGCCACCAGCTGCTTGAGCACCGAGGCGCCCTTGGCGTAGGTGATGCCGTCGAAGTTCAGCTTGGCGTCCTGCAGGTCGCGGATGTCCGCGGTGACCGGGTGCGTGGACGGCAGCTGGTCCGCGCGGTACGCCCAGGCCTTGCGGCGGTTGGCGAAGGTGATCCAGCCGTCGGTGAACCGGGTGGCGCCCACCAGCGAGAAGGCGCCCATGAAGTCGGCGAAGGACTCCTTCAGCCACAGGTCGTCCCACCACTCCATGGTGACCAGGTCGCCGAACCACATGTGCGCCATCTCGTGCAGGATCACGTTGGCCCGGCCCTCGTAGGACGCCTGCGTGACCTTGCCGCGGAAGATGAACTCCTCCCGGAACGTGACCAGTCCGGGGTTCTCCATCGCGCCCAGGTTGTACTCGGGCACGAACGCCTGGTCGTACTTCCCGAAGGGGTACGGGTAGTCGACGTGGTCGTGGAAGAAGTCCAGGCCCTGCTTGGTCACCAGGAACACGTCGTCGGCGTCGAAGTACGGGGCGAGGCCCTTGCGGCACATCGCGCCGAGCGGGATCTCCAGCCGCGTCCCGTCGGGCAGTTCACGCTCGTAGGTGTCCGTGACGTGGTGGTACGGGCCGGCGACCACGCAGGTGATGTAGGTCGAGATCGGCTTGGTCTCCGCGAACCGCCACACCCCGTCGGTGAGTTCGCCGGCGCCGTTGCTCCACACCGTCCAGCCCTCGGGGGCCCGCACCTCGAAGCGGTAGGGCGCCTTGAGGTCGGGCTGCTCGAAGTTGGCGAAGACCCGGCGGGCGTCGGCCGGCTCGTACTGGGTGTAGAGGTAGACCTCGCCGTCCTCGGGGTCGACGAAGCGGTGCATGCCCTCGCCGGTGCGGGAGTACGCGCACCGCGCGTCGACGATCAGCTCGTTCTCGGCGGCCAGGTCCTCCAGCAGCAGCCGGGAGCCGTCGAACACCTCACCGGGGTCGAGGTCCCGCCCGTTGAGCGAGACGGCCGTCACGGCCGGCGCGATCAGGTCCGCGAAGCTGCTCGCGCCGGGCTCCGTGCAGCGGAACCGGACGGTCGTCACCGAACGGAAGGTGTGCGGTTCCTGCGCGGCGCCCCCGCCCGCCCCGGCGGCCGTGCCGGGCGCGTCGGTCGCGGTGCGCAGGTCGAGGGACACCTCGTACCCGTCCACCGACAGCAGTGCGGCCCGTTCCCGGGCCTCGTC